>NZ_JAUORQ010000021.1:0-42960 GCF_030548085.1 Agarivorans sp. 2_MG-2023 | reverse complement strand
CCAATATCCACTGTCCCGTTAAGGGGTTATAACGGCGATGCGGATGCTCGGTAGGGTCAAAGTCTGTGTTTAACATGGGGTCTAACTCCGTTCAAAGCGCCCTTTTGAGGCGCTCATTATTTCTAAAATTCTAGTTGTCGTAACCGTTAGGGTTATTGGATTGCCAATGCCACGTATCTGCCGTCATATCTTCAACACTGCGGCTAGCCTTCCAGCCCAGCTGTTGCTCGGCTTTGTCGGTAGCTGCCCAACATTCGGCAATATCACCGTTACGGCGCGGGCAAATTTCATAGGCAATATCTTTACCGCAAGCATTGCCAAAGGCCTTAAGCATTTCCAGAACAGAACTGCCTTTACCGGTGCCTAAGTTAAAGATGTGCAAACCTGCTTGCTCGCCCACTTTGGTTAACGCGGCTACGTGGCCATCGGCTAAGTCCATTACGTGGATATAGTCGCGAACACCAGTGCCATCAGGTGTTGGGTAATCATCACCAAATACTGATAGGCTTTCGCGACGCCCTACTGCCACTTGGGCAATAAACGGCATAAGGTTGTTAGGAATACCTTGCGGATCTTCACCCATAGTGCCGCTTGGATGGGCACCTACTGGGTTAAAGTAACGTAGCAAGGTGACGCTTAAGTCAGGTGCGGCTAATTGAATATCACGGTAGCACTCTTCCACCATGTATTTGCTGCGTCCGTAAGGATTGGTTACATCACCGGTAGGTGTGTTTTCATTAATAGGCATTTCGCTAGGTTCGCCATAAACGGTAGCAGATGAGCTAAATACAATGCTTTTCACGCCCGCTTTTCGCATTACGTCGATCAGCACTAAAGAACCATTTACGTTGTTATCATAATACTCAAACGGCTTTTGCACCGACTCGCCCACGGCTTTTAGGCCAGCAAAGTGAATCACCGAGTCAATTTTGTGCTCGTTAAATATCTTTTCTAGCACACTGCGGTCTCGCACGTCACCTTGATAAAAAACCGGTTGTTGATGAGTTAAGCTTTCAATACGCGCCAGCACTTCACTTTTACTGTTGCATAAATTATCCAGAATGATCGGAGTTAAACCGGCGTTAATCATTTGCACGCAAGTGTGGCTGCCAATGTATCCCATGCCACCAGTTACTAAGATCTTATTCATTTGCTCTCCTTATTGATTGAGCGCCTTACCCATACTTTATGGCCGCGTTATACGACCGTTCAGAACCAACTAACAGTATTTAATCACAAAAAGGGAAAACGTTTCCACAACTATTCATTGAAAAGTCAACGAATCCCACCATAAACTTGATCTTCTGCACAAATACACCCCACCACCAAGGGAAAACGTTTACCCTAAGGATCACGATATTAAACAAAAACGGTAAGAAAACCGTGTTAGTGCTGCTCTTTGGTGAATCAGGGTGATTATCCAACCCCCACAATTAACCGTTTATCTGAGTTAATCCCCCTTTATCGCATTTACCCTAAGCTTTGCCAGAAGCGCTTTATGCTAAGGCTAAAAGGAATTGACCTAGGACGCATTTTGCTTGGTATTCGAATATGTAGTTACTGCTTTGCTGCTTTGATAAGCCTTAGTGTCCATGCAGCTTGGCAGCAACAATGGCAGTTAGAATTAGACAGCGGCTATGCTCAAGCATCGGCTAGCCCGGTATTTGCCAGCCAAGACCAATGGCTTGCCGATGCCGCCTTACGCTGGTATCCACAATACCATAATCTGCAAGGGCAGCTGGTCGCGCTGAGTCAGAGCAAGCAAAAACAAGACAATCAACATGACTTGATTCTTGCTGAGTTATTTTGGAAAACAGAACTGGCCGAACGTGACTTACTCGTTGGCAAGCAACGGATCGACTTAGGGGTGAGTTATGGATTCCGCCCGCTAGACATGTTTTTACCCTACCGGCGCAACCCTGTCGCGATTCAAGTAGAAGAAGGCGTAGGCGTGTTTAGCCTAAGCCAGTTTAGTGGCAATGGAGAATACGCTCTGTTTTACACTGATTCTTATTTGGCGACAGATTCAGAAGGTTTACAACAACGCGGAGCAGGCTTGCGCTGGTATCAACTTAGCAATAATAGTGAATGGCAAACCCTTGCTTACTACGATAATCAACGGGCACTAAACTTAGGCGGCAGTTGGGTAAGCACCTTTGGTGATGCCTGGGAAGTGCACGCCGAGAGCCGTTACCAGCAACATTACCGGCGCATGGTAAGCCACTTAACACAAACCAACATTGGCCAAGTTGCTCCCATCTCTGAGCAAGAGTTTGATGATGGCATACAAGCGCTGCTGGGGATGACATGGGCAAACTTAGCCGGTGACAACCTAATAGTGGAATATTGGTTTGATAACCGCGCATTAAGCCAGCAGCAGTGGCAAAAGGTAGCCGATGTTAGCCGCTATTTAGCCCAACAGGATGGTGGTTTGAATCAACTACGCTATTCGCAGGGCGCTGTGTTTAACGGACAGAATATAATGCAACACAATGTGATGCTGCATTGGCATCGCGATATAGACGATTGGCAACCAGCCTTTGACTTAATGCTAGCGCCTGAAGATGGCGGCGTGATCGCCACAGCAAGGCTGGACTATGAATTTGTCCAAGGATGGACGCTTGGTGCAAGGCTGCGTTATCTTGGAGGTGCTGACAACGCCGTTTACCAATTATTACCAGAAAGTAGAGTTGGCTTAATAAAACTTGAGGGACGCTTTTGAAATCGAATTGCTATAAATCACTAGGGCGTTCGCTAGCCATATGTGCATTGTTTTCTATTCCCATAGCATACCTTACCAATGCAATTTGGGGCGGCCCATACTGGATGCACTTTATTATTGCTTTAGTATTTGGCTGCGTGGGCACCGTGGCTACCATGCTCATCGACTGGCTTTTCCCTAAACTAGATACCTTTTGGAGTTTTGTACTCAGCGCCCCTATCACCTTAAGCTTAGGCAGCGCCCACACTTGGTATTGGATCAGCCCTTATTACGACAATTTTAATTGGCCATTAATGTTAAAAGTTGTCTTGATTGGCCTGCTATTTTGCGCGGCAATTTACTACTACTTTTTTAGCCGAGAACAAAACCTTGAAATGTCCTCTGCCCTACAAACTGCCGAGTTAGAAAAGCTTAAAGCAGAGCAAGCACTTACCTACAGCCAGCTTCAGTTATTGCAAAGCCAAATAGAACCGCATTTCTTATTTAATACCTTAGCCAACTTAAAAGCCCTCATCGCAGTAGAACCCAAACAAGCTGAGGTGCTTTTAGATAAGTTTACCGAGCTACTCAGAGTCACCCTTAAAAAGAGCCGCCAAGAAAGCATTCGCTTAGAAGATGAAGTAGCAGGAATTAGCGCTTATTTGGCGATTCAGCAAATTCGCTTAGGCGAGCGCCTGCAGTTTAATATTGAATTAGACAGCCCTAATCTCACGCAACAACAAATCCCCCCCATGTTGTTACAACCACTGGTAGAAAATGCAGTATTTCATGGTATTGAACCCAAACCCGAAGGCGGCGATGTGAGTGTTCACATCGCGATGCAAGACCAGCGCTGGAAGATAGCAATTAGTGATACTGGCATCGGTTTTCAGCCATCACCGAAGCAAGGTAATGGTATGGCATTGGCCAATATTCAGCAGCGCTTAGCCAGCCTTTACCCTAATCAGGCAAGTTTGAGCATAAGCCCACAAGCAAGCGGTGGCACCTTGGCTACCTTGGAGTTTCCATGCGAGCAATAATTGTTGATGACGAACCGCTATTGCGCTTTCACCTAGACAAAATGTTAGCTGAATGCTGGCCAGAACTAGACATTGTAGATAAAGCCGGTGATGGACCAAGTGCACTTACCGCCGTAGAACAGCTTGGCGCCGACATTGTGTTTTTAGACATTCGCATGCCCGGCATGACAGGTATCGAAGTCGCCCAAAAGCTTAATCAACTTGAGCAACCTCCACACATTGTATTTACCACCGCATTTGATGAATACGCCGTACAAGCCTTTGAGCAGCAAGCCATTGATTACTTGCTAAAACCGCTTGATGAACAGCGTTTATTACAAACTTGCCAACGAATTCAGCAGCGCCAAGCTAGCCCACAAACCAAACCAGATTATGACTTACAAGCCCTAGTGACAGCACTGGACGACAAGCCGCAATATCTGCAGTGGATTAAAGCCAGTAAAGGCGAATCGCTAGAGTTAGTGGCCATAGATAGCGTATTGGCTTTTGTTGCCGAAGATAAATACACCACGGTGCGCAGCCAGCAAGGCGATTATGTTATTCGAACTCCGCTAAAAGAGTTGCTGGGACAAATTCAGCCAGGACATTTTTGGCAAATTCATCGCTCCACCTTAGTCAAAGTGAATAGCATTAAGCGCGTTAACAAGAACATGTTAGGCAAGCTAACGGTAGAGTTAGTGGATGGCAGCCAATACCCCGTTAGCCGCAGCGCCAATCATTTGTTTAAAGCAATGTAGCCCAGACTTATTAGCGCCTCTAAAACAAAAAAGCCCAGCTAATTAGCTGGGCAAATAACACAACGAACTAGGAATTAACCTGCTTCAACCTCTGGTTGCAGTTGCTTGCGTTTCATATGTCTAAAGAAGATCCCCACTAACATAATCAAGCCACAGAAACCGTAGGTTTGCATAATCGTTGGATCGTCTGACATTAGGCCCACGTCAGAGAACATAATGAAGGCACCTAGCACCATATAAAGCACCACGGCTGAGGCTTCAAAGCGGAATTCCCACGGCGTAACGTCCATGCTTTCATTAATTGGCATCACATAGGCCTGCTCACGCGGTTTAATAGCGCCAATAACAAACATTAAGATGGTACACACCACAAACAAAATCGCTAATTGGTGTAAGAAGTGTAGCGGCGTTTCGAATACCAACTGCATCGCTGCGTAAGAAGATACAAACACAACTAACGACACTTTAGCGGCAATAGCGGGTACCCGTTTTGAAATGTAACCTACAAATACAATGGTAAAAATTGGCACACTAAAGAAGCCGGCAACCATTTGTAAGTATTGGAATAGACCTTCTGGCGCAAACATAATAAACGGGGCAATACATACTGCAATAATGGCAATCAATACCCCAAAGATTCGGCCTTTAGCTACCAGTTCTTGGTCTGATTTACCCTCGCCAAATAATGGCTTGTAAACGTTAAGCGCGAACAAGGTTGTTGAGCTGTTCAGTACGCCGTTAAAGGTACTAAGAATGGCACCAAACATTACCGCGACAAAAAAGCCCACTAATGGTTTTGGCAGTACTTCATTCACTAATCGGGTGTACATCGTGTCTGGGTTGCCTGCGTCGGCGCCAAACATATGAAATGCAATAATGCCTGGAATAATCAAAAACAGTGGCGAGATAACCTTAATGGCACCGGCTAAAATCACCCCTTTCTGGCCTTCTTTAAGGTTTTTAGCGCCTAAAGCGCGCTGGATAATCGATTGATCGGTTCCCCAGTAATATAGGTTTACTAATAGCAAACCGGTAAACAGCGTTGAGAACGGCAGTGGGTCACTGGATGTACCTACCGATTGTAACTTCTCTGGCGCAACAGTAATGATTTGGTGTAAACCGTCACCAAAGCTGCCGCCACCTAGCACCATTAAACCAAACACTGGGATCATTAAACCACCAATGATCAAACCAACACCATTGATCGTATCGGCTATCACCACAGCTTTTAAACCACCATAGATGGCGTAGAAAAAGCCGAGAATACCAATAGTGGCAGAGATAATCGCAATCGCAGCAAACTCAGAGACACCCAGTAAGGTTTGAATATCGAAGATTTCACCCAGTACCACTGCACCTGCGTACAAAGTGGTAGGCAAAATGTTAATCACGTATTGGCACAAGAACAGCAAGGTAACGAACTTCTTCACCGATAAGTCATAACGGCTTTCTAAGAAGTCTGGAATGGTAGTAATACCTTGCTTTAAATAACGCGGCACTAATAACAGCGCAATAATCACTAAGGTAACGCCCGACGCCACTTCCCAGCCCATTACACTCATATTGTGAGTGTAAGCTTGGGCACTCATGCCCACAAAACTGGTGGCACTAAGGTTGGTTAAAATCAGCGAGCTAGCAATTAAGCCGCCGGTTAAACTACGGCCACCGAGAAAGTAGCCATCTTGTGAATCGTGCTTGTTTTTCTTCACTTTGTTGTAGGTAAACACCCCAACAAAGCCAGTAAACAGCAAGAACGATAAGAACACTGTTATAGACATAGTTAATCCTTCATAAAGTTGGCGAGTGGCGGTCACTGGCCACTCGGTGAATACAAAAATTGTTGGTTAAATGCGTTTTAGGTGCACCATTAGTGCTGACTCTGGATCGAGAATCGGTAAGGTAAGGCCAATTTCTCGTAGGTTGTCGCCGCTCAAGGTGAGGGTTTTATCAAGCCAACTTGGGCGCTGCTTCATCAGTTGAAAACTGGTTTCTGGCATCTCTACTAACTTCACTTGGTAGTGCGCATTTTCGTCTACACAGCTCACTCGCAAAGGAGCTGGCAAGGCGTAATCGGGCATGGCTAATTGGCAAACAGTAATCAACATTTCGTCGTCACTTTGCACCCCATTGATATGCTGGCGATGGTCTGAAGCGTTTAAACGGAAACTACGGCCAGTGTGTAACAGCTGGCGATATTTCTTATGCAAGGCAATGTAATGAGCAAATGCTTGTTTCTCTTGCGGGTCGACTTTTACAGGATCTAGCTCTACGCCCATATGGCCGCTAAGTGCGGTCATGCCACGCATATTGATATGGTGACAACGGCGAGTAGTGTGGCTTTCTCCAGGGCCAATATGTGCGCCCATTACCTCTGGTGGGAAGAAATAGCTCATACCACGCTGAATAGTTTGGCGCTCTAAGGCATCGTTACAGTCAGAGGCCCAAAAACGGTGAGTACGTTTAAGAATTTCAAAATCGATTCGACCACCGCCCGACGAACAAGACTCAATTTCAACTTTAGGGTGTGCAGCAAGTAGTTTGTCGAGTAAGGCATATAAGGCTTTGGTTTGGCCGTTTACTGCTGGGCGACCAATATGGCCAGGCTGCACCAATTCTCGGTTCATATCCCACTTAAGGTAGGCAATATTGTAACGCGTCAGCAATTCACTTAAGCGCTCAAATAAGTACTTAAAGCAGTCTTGGTTTTGTAGATCCAATACATACTGCCATCGACCTGAAGGCTGGTGATAACCCTTAAGCTCCAATACCCACTCTGGGTGCTCACGGAACAAAATGGAATCTTTGCTGATCATCTCTGGCTCGACCCACAAACCAAACTCCATGTCCTGTTGGTTCACGTGTTCAATAACCGGCTCTAGGCCATTAGGATATTTTTTCTCATCGAGGTACCAATCGCCTAAAGCACTACGCTCACCATCGCGGCCAATAAACCAGCCATCATCAATGATGAAGCGCTCTACGCCCATCTCGGCGGCTTCGCTAGCCATTTTCATAATGTATTCAGGATCATGTTCAAAGTAGATCCCTTCCCATGTATTAAGGTGCACCGGACGAGGTTTGTTCTCTGGGAAATGAATAATGTTGGCGCGAACATAACGGTGGAAGCGATCTGAAATGCCATTTAAACCGGTATTGCTGCAACAAGCATATAACCACGGCGTACTGTAGCTTTGCATATAATCTAGGCGTACTTCACCAGCTAATAGCAGTTCACCGGCTTGAACAAACCGGCGGCCGTCACTTTTTACATCGGCGCGTAATTGGTGGTTACCGCTCCAGCCTAGGTGGAAACCCCACACTTGGCCATTTTGTTGGTCAAAGTTGTTACTGCCTGCAAATAGCCCTGGAAAGTTTTCATGCGATGTACGACCGCGACGATTCTCCTGCATAAACCCACCGTGAGAGAATGCTTGGCGATGGGTTTGAAATTCTCGGCTCCAGCGGCCATGAAAAGTCATTAGTTCATTAGCATGATGTGGCAACGGCAAGGTAGCAGACAACTTAGTGAGGTAGTATTTGGTATGAACCAAGTTGGTCACAGTAATACGCTTTTTCACCACATCACTGTCGTAATCTAATTCAATCTCAATACTTAGCTCTAGGTTAGCGACCTCATCGCGTAGGGTGAACACCGCGCAACCATCACTGGCGTAATGATTGGTGGTGGTAAACACCGGCGCCCAATCAAATCCATTGCGGTGTCCTTCAATACCCGGTGCATTAAAATGACCACTACCCAGCTCAGGACATAGCGTTAAGGGTACATCTACGTCTAAACGTGCTTGTGAAATCGGCCGCTCAGTAGACAGCAGTAAATCTTCATCAATTTGTTCAATCTTGTTTCCCCAATGCAAAATTTCGGGAACACGTTCAACTTTAATAATCAGGCTGCAATTTTTGCTACAAAGGTGAATAATCTGGCTCATCGCTATATCCATGTGTTTGCGTAAACATTGAGCGCAATATGCGCTTTTATTGCTTAATAAACTAACAAGCCGGTTTTAATGCGTGACACAGATCAAAAGGGAAAACGTTTACTTGTGACAAGGATCAAATAATGTTTACGAAAACACATAGGTGATAGGAAGCCTTATTCGCAGTTTAGGTGCATCGATAAGATTTCCTTATATCGCAGTGTTACACTTTGCCACTATTAGCAACTAGGTCGGAAGAAGTAAGGGATTTACAGGTGAACGTGACATTCAAACAAGTGGCAGAATTAGCCGGCGTATCTACGCAAACCGTGTCACGAGTCACCAATGGCGCAAGCAATGTTGCCCAAGATACCCGTGACAAAGTGAATGCGGCCATTGAACAGCTAGGTTATGTGCCCAACAAAGGGGCTCAGCTGTTAAGTGGTGCTAAATCAATGGTAATTGGGCTAATTACTTTGGACGTGTCGTTACACGGTATTTCGATTATTGCTAACAACATCCGTAAACAAGCCAAATTGCGCGACTACGGTATTGCATTGTCGGTGGTAGACGAACACGCCTTTGACAAAATTGTAGAGGCCACTCGCGAACTAAAATCACAACGCATTGAGTACATTATTGTCAATCTGCCGCTTACCAAAGTGGAAGCCGAGCAACTTGTAATGTTATTTGCCGACTTACATTTTGTATTTATTGATGTGCCCTACGATAGTCAGGTAAACCTAGTTAGCGCCGCTCATCAGCAGGGTGCAGCCGATGCCGCCAGTGTAATGTTAAAACAGCAGCGCAATCGCTTATTGCTGATTACGGGTCCCGGAGACTCCAGTGCTTCACAGTTGCGTTTGCAGGGTTGGTTAGAACAAATCCACCAGCACCAAGCTACCGTAGTAGCTCAGTTGGAAGGGAACTGGCTAGCCAGCAGTGGTTACCAACTAACCCGAGAGGCTTTAGCTAATGGCGCAAACATAAACGGAGTACTGGTAGCCAGTGACCAAATGGCGTTAGGAGTGTTGCGCGCCTTACACGAACAAGGCTTAAACGTGCCTCAACAAGTGGCGGTAATAGGCTTTGATGACAGTGCCGACAGCGCCTATTTTTACCCGCCGCTAAGCACCATTAAGCAAGATTTTGCTCAAATATCGGAGCAGGCCGTTGCCATGTTGTTTAGTGATGAAAGCAGCCCTCGGCCAATTAAGGCATCCATTGCGACTCAAGTTGTTGAACGGCAAAGTACTCAAGTGTTCACAGAAAGCAGCTACCAAAAATCAAATATTGAGCAATTACTTCAGCAAATTAAAAATGCCCTACCCGACTAGCTAAAAGCGGGTGCTAACAGCCTTACTTTTACGCTTTGCTCTTCGATAAGACTAAACACAGTGGGCCGAATGTTGTCTATCCACCACTGATCATAAAGATTTTCATAAATCTCTTGGCGGCTCACTTCATCGTCAAATTCACGCAGCCAAACAAACCACTCTCGGTTTTCCTCATCTCGATATAAGTAGCTGTTAAGTAACTTAACCCCCTTGCTGATCTGGTAAGGCAGAATCTCTTGATTCATCAACGCCAACCATTGCTCAGTTTTACCCGCTTGTATTCGATACTCGCGTAACTCTATTACTGCCATATTCATTGTCTCTATTTAACTAAGCTATTGATATTAAAAGCATGTCAGCTTCTTTTACAAATGCAACCATTTGATATGTAAAAGAAAAGTTAAATACCATACTAATCATAAGGTTATAAACATCGGACCAGTTATTGCTTATAGATAATTGAATCAATATATTTGCTGATTTAGCAAAAATCAATTAATACCAATAACTTACCAATGGAATGTATAAAAATGAAATATTTCCCCTCTCTTTGTTCCGCATTACTATTAGCTGCTTCGAGTGGAGCAAGCGCGGTACCGTTTTACTTAGATTTGGGCGGTAATACCACGGCCACCGCAGACTACCTTACAACCAATGTTCAGGCTCAATCTACCTTACAAAATGGCAGTTGTTCAGCGGGTGTATGTGGGCCAAACGCTAACTCTACCTTTACCGAAGAAGGTCATGGCAGCGCTACAGGCATATTCAGAAACCCAAATACGCCATTGTATTCAGCTGGGTTAGGTAACAACTGGGCGATGTCATTTGACTACAACGATTTGGGTGGCAACTTCAATAACGATGGCAAAGTATTTTTTGATGCTGGCGGCCACATCAATGTTAGCTACAGCGAAATTTTAGGTTTTGACCAAGTCAGTGGCGAAGTAGTCTACGGCGACAGCATTAAAGTAGCTCAACTAGTGGTTGATTCTGGTACCGCGGTTATGGGTGACGTTGCACTTAAAGGATCTTTAGATTACAGCTGGTACGATCAAGCCGTTGATGATGCCTTGGCTGAAGGGTTCTTTGGCACCGATTACGGCTCGCTATACGAGCTTTGGTTGAATGACGACAATCTAGTATGGCAGCTTAACTTTAACATTACCGATAATACGTCTAATCCTTACCTAGGTGACGAAAACAGTGCTGTTAGAAGTAGCTCACTAAACGGTAAGTTCGCCATTGTATCAGTACCAGAACCAGGCACTATCGCACTATTTGGTTTTGGCTTAATCGCTTTAGGTTTACGACGTCAACACAGCAAATCCTAATCCTTTAGGCGTTGTTTACTTGCAGGTGCCACTATTTGTCCCTTTGGCATCTGCATTTTTTACTAAAACACCCACTCCCTCACGTTTAAGCCAAGCGCAATCTTCAAGAATCTTTACCTTTACAGCGAGTTACCCCCTAATCCGATAAACTGAATGACAATACGCTGAACAGGTACGTTGTTTAATTTTCAGTCCTTCTTGGTTTGTTTTGCAAGCAGCATCAAAAATTGTAATACAATATTAATATAAAGTATTGCTCATTAAGCTACTGCAATGTTGCTAACACTTAAACGTTCAACATTGCACAAGGCAAAAAGTTTGTAAGGGCGGTGCCCGCCCGACTCTCCTCATTAGGGCACCGCTTTTACACCTTCAGTACTCAACGGGCAAATGGCCAGTTTTCACCAAAATAATGGTGTCCTGTTCAACAAAAGGGTGGTGTTTGCTCATGTGCGGGCTACGCAGCCAAGTATGTTTAGGGTAGTCTCCATGCTCGTCTTTAAATTCACCTGACAACACCATTATTTCTTCACCACCAAAATGACTATGGGGTTGAAAAACTTCTCCGGCAGGCCATTTCACTAAGGCAACATGTTCATGTTCAAAGGCATGCAAGGGCATTACCTGTAAGCCTCCTATCCCCGGTAACCAAGCGGTACTTCTGGTATCTACCCTCACCTCTTCAAGGTCGTTGGCATTGAACTGATTGAGCTTTACAAAAATCACACAGCCTTGCTTACTAAACGGGCTATGTTTACTGCCTGGTGGATTACGGATATAAGTACCCGCAAGGTAGTCACCCTGTTCATCAGAAAACACCCCCTCTAGCACAAATATTTCTTCGCCCATTGGGTGCGGATGTTCCGGAAAATACGAATCAGCGTGATACTGCACAACACTCGTCACGTGGCCTGATTCTTTCGCTTCACGCTCAAGCGGTTTACGCAGTACGCCTGCCGATGGGCTGGTTAGCCAATCCATTTGCTCGGTATTAATTGCCAAGGCTTGGCTAAAATCCATATTCAACATTACCGTTCCTCTTTTACAGCTGTATCTAATAGAGTCGACTTGTTAGCAACAAATTTCAAGCTCAGCCAAGATGACATTGACAGCACGCACCGCAATGCATTGACACGGCACTCACCGAGCAGCATGCTAACGCTTAAATAGCTGAAGTGAATGAATACAAGGAAGTGAGATGTCTAAGTATTGCGCCACCATTGAATGGCAACGCCAAGAGCATGAGAACTGCACCGATAACCAGTACAGCCGCGGTCATTTATGGCATTTTGATGGCGGCCAAAGTGTGCCCGCTTCTTCTTCGCCGCATGTGGTTCCGCTCCCTCATTCAGTAGAGGCGAACGTAGATCCCGAAGAAGCCTTTGTCGCGTCTTTATCTAGCTGCCACATGCTTTTTTTCTTGTCGATTGCCGCTAAAAACCGCTTAGTGGTAAATAGCTATGTAGACCAAGCGGTAGGCATAATGGCAATGAATGAACACGGAAAAATGGCTATGACCGAGGTAATACTTAACCCTAAGGTAAGCTTTGCAGATAAAGAGCTTAGCCTCACAAAGCTGGAAAAGATGCACCATCAAGCTCATCAGCAGTGTTTTATTGCTAATTCCGTTACCACCAAAATAACCACTCATATCGTGGCGTAATGCTAAAGCACTTATGGCTAAAGTAGATCGAAAAAGGGTTGGCCTATAGCCAACCCTTTCTTTTGCTCTCTATTATTCGTACTCAGAAGAATAGGTTTCTTCGTAGCTATGAGAGTAAAGCTCAAACAAGGTGCCAAACGGGTCTTCTAGGTACACCATTTTAGCTTGCTTGCTGTCATCTTCTGGGTGATAACGCATGATGTCCATTCTCACTTTACCGCCATACTGCTCGGTCTTTTTAATCACGCCTTCAAAGTCATCGGTTTCAAGGCTAAAGTGAAATAGTCCGATGCGAGAAAAATCTACATCGTGGCGCTTTTCACGATCTTTCATTTCAAACAGTTCAAAACCAACACCGTCGCTGGTAACTAGGTGTGCAATATTAAAACCTTTAAACCCTTCACCAAATACTGCAATACACATACGGCCAATCGCCGTTTCATGTTCTTCCACGACTTCGCTTTTACCCATTACTACCTTAAGGCCTAGTACTTTGGTGTAAAATTCAACGGCTTTATCCATATCGGCAACCATGATACCTACATGACTCATTTTCATAATTTGCTCCACAATCTGTTGTTAATTCGTGACTTGTTTTGATGGGATGAGTATATGGAACAACGCCAATCACAGGAAATTATAAAAACTTATAAAAATGATAACAATTTATTATGAATTGGCAGTACGGATAATCATGAGGCTCACAGCCGCTAGGTGCGATACCAAAACCTAGCGAGTAGCTAAAGCCTGATGGCTGTGTTTGTTGAAGCAAGCAAAGTTTGATTTCACTTATCAGCAAACCAATCCCTTGGTCAGATTATGTCACCATTCATCGCATCGAGATGTTTAAACCAAGCGCTAATCGTAACCTTAGTCAGCAACCTCACACTGACAAGGAATGATCATGAAGACGCTAACTCTCGCCAGCCTATTACTCGTTTGCAGTTACTCAGCCACCGCCAGTATTAACGACCAGCAACTCGCCTCGTACTACCAGGCAGCGCAAGGTGACTATTCACAACTTGACCAACTGTATAAAGAGTTGCAGAAAGCTCACCAGCAACAACCCACAGACCCTTGGACATTATTTTACCTAGGCGGCACCGAAACTTTTAAGGGAGATGATGCCTGGCTACCGTGGACAAAAATGAGTTACACCGAAGATGGTTTGGCTCGAATAGACAAAGCCTTAAACATGATTACCGAGCAGCAATGGCAACAACAATATCGCTACTTGCCTCAGGCCATTTATATGCAAGCAACTGCTGCGGTCACATTCACCAAAGTACCCGACTTTTTTAACTACCAACAACAAGGCATGAGCTTGTTTAAACAAGTGCTAAACGATAGCCGTTTTTTGCAATCTCCGGCGCAAGCCACCAGCTGGGTATTTAGCTACGCCATTGAAGCAGCATTAGATGCCGAGCAGCCAGAACTTGCCGAGCAATGGTTTAGCCAGCTAAAACAACGTGGCTTAAACGACGAGTTTGGTAAAAATGCTGAACAGTTAATGACGCAACACGCCAAGGGTTAGGGATCAGTTATGTTGCAATTTAAGCAGGTATCTAAGTACTACCAAACTGGGCAAATACAACAGCAAGCACTAAAGCACATCAGCGAGCAAATTCAAACGGGCGAGATGATTGGTTTGTGTGGGCCTTCTGGTTCCGGTAAAAGCACGCTGCTAAATATTTGTGGCTTGCTCGACCTAAGCTATCAAGGAGAACTGTATTTTGATGGTCACAAGTTAGATAACGACCCACAACACTGCATGATACTGCGTAGACAACAGTTGGGATTTGTCTTTCAGCGTTTCAATTTGGTGCCGGTTATGAGCGCCTTCGAGAACGTTGAATACCCGCTCATGCTAAACAAGGTAGCCACCAGCGAACGCAAACAACGAGTGATGCAAATATTGGATGCCGTGGGCATGGCCGAGTTTGCACACTCAAAACCTGATCGCCTATCTGGCGGCCAGCAACAGCGTATTGCAGTGGCTCGCGCTTTGGTACACAAGCCTCGCTTGGTCATCGCCGATGAACCCACCGCCAGCCTAGATAGCCATACCGCCCATCGGGTAGTAGAGCTAATGAAAGACATTGGTAAAAGCCACCAAACTACCTTTGTGATTGCTACTCACGATAGCCGGATGAGCGAACATTGCAGCCGGCTGATTCAACTGCAAGACGGACAAATACTGACTAAGGAGGCTGCCGCATGCGTCGCTTAAAACATGCTTTACTCAACGTGCAACGTAATCGCCGCCGCAGCGTGATGTCGGTGTTAATTATCGCCATTGCGGTACTCGCTTTAGTCAGTGCCGGGGGCTTTGGATTATTCACCTATCAATCGCTAGCTGAGGCCGCAGCCAGAGATACCGGCCACTTAACCCTATCCAGCCAGCAATACTTTACAGAGCAAGAAGACTTCCCGCTGCAATACGGCTTAGCTGACTGGCAACAGCAACGCCAAGCGTTATTGGCGATCAATGGCATAAAAGCCGTGCAACCGAGAATAGAGTTTAGTGGGCTGATCAGTAACGGCGATAAGTCAGCGATATTCATTGGCCAAGGTGTTCTCGCCAGCGAGTTCACTCAAAAAGGGCCATTTTTAGATGTAAAAGCAGGCCAACTGCTCAGCCCAGAAGAACGCCAAGAGCAACCACAAGTTTTATTAGGCGAAGAGCTCGCTCGTAACATGAAAGCCAAACCGGGCGATTGGATTACATTATTAAGCACCACCACCGAAGGCGCGCTAAATGCTTACGACTTCATGGTGCAAGGTATTGTTTCTACAGGCGTACCAGAAATGGACAAACGCTTGGTATATGTATCATTAGATTTTAGCCAAGCCTTATTAGCCACCAATAAAGTGAGCTTGATGTCGGTATTTGCCTTCGCCAATCAAGACATAGAACAATTAAAACAACAGGTTGAGCAGCAACAAGCTAGCTTGTTAGTCACCCCTTGGTGGAAACAAGCTTTCTTCTACGAAGCCGTGAAAGGTTTGTATAACCGCATTTTTGGTGTAATGGGCATCATCATGGCTTTAGTGGTATTTGTATCGCTATTCAATACCTTAAGCATGTCGGTGACCGAACGCACTCGAGAAATTGGCACTTTGTCGGCGCTAGGCACTGCTAACTCAGAACAACTAATAGGTTTTGTATTAGAAGCGGTTGTACTGGCGGTTATCGGCAGCTTAATAGGTCTGCTTTTAAGTGGGTCGGTATCGCTATTTCTATTGTTCGCCGATATTCAAATGCCACCGCCACCCGGGCGCAGCGTAGGTTACCCCTTGCATATTACTTTCTCTTTGTTTCTTGCTGCTATCGTCTCTTTCGGCGTGGTGTGTATTTGTGCGCTAGCCTCGGCTATTGCCGCGAACAAAGGTCTAAAGAAACCCATCACCGAGGCACTTATTTATGTTTAGTCTCTTTAAGTTGTGGCTGCTCGGCAGCTTATTTTCAATCGGCTTTGCTCAGGCCAATGATGAGGTCACGCTGCGCTTACTGGAAGCCGATAGTTATCGGCTGCAAAGCAGCTCGGCAAAAATAGTCACTCAAGTCAGCCAGTTTGAAAAGCAAACCCTAAAAAAGAAACACTATTACAACGTGTATATTCGCCCAGAACGGGAGTCTTTAGTGGTGTTTAAGGCCCAGTCGGAGCTGGGCCAAAAAATGTTGATGTTAGGTGATAACTATTGGTTATTGATGCCAAACAGCCGCCGACCTATTCGCATTACACCAATGCAAAAGCTGCTTGGCGAAGCCTCGGTAGGTGATGTGTCTACCTTAACTTGGAGTGAGGATTACCAAGGTGAACTGGGCGAAACCACACAAATAGAGGGTGTGAAGGCGATTCACTTAAAACTGGAGGCGAAAACCAGTGGCGCGAGTTATCAAAAAATTGATTTATGGCTCGCCCAAGAAAGCAATTTTCCACTGCAAGCCGATTTATATTTAAAGTCAGGAAAACTCGCCAAGCAAGCCTACTTTGAGCAAGGCCAACGGCAGGGCCGCGCCGTAGTAAAAACCATGACCTTGGTGGATAGTATTCAAACCAGTAAAAGCACGGTGATTAACTATCAGTCGGTGGAACCCCACAGCTTAGCCGACAAATATTATAACCCGGCATATTTGAGTAAACAGTCACTAGAGCAGCTCTAAACACCAATAAATCGTGAGGTGGTAACAGTTAAATGCCTCACGATTTAGCAACTTTAGCCTTATTCTTTGCTCTGAAACCGCGCCAGCCCTTGTTCCTTGCGTTTCAGCTGGTAAAATCCTCCTCAGAATTTTTAAGCATCGATAAAAAAGAGCATCCCAATGGGCAGAAGTTTTGAAGTACGTAAGGCCTCTATGGCCAAAACCGCTGGTGCAAAAACCAAGGTTTATTCTAAATACAGTAAAGAAATTTATGTTATCGCCAAAAACGGCGGTGCCGACATTGAAGCCAACCTACAGCTACGCAGCGTAGTAGACCGCGCCAAAAAAGATCAGGTGCCTAGCCACGTGATCGACAAAGCCATTGATAAAGCCAAAGGCGGCGCAGGCGAAGACTACGTGCCAGCCGTTTACGAAGGTTATGGCCCAGGCGGCTGTATGGTGATAGTGGAGTGTTTAACCGACAACAACAGCCGTACCTTTACCGACGTTCGCCAAGCCTTTGTAAAAACCAAATCTAAAATTGGTAACCAAGGCAGTGTGGCTCATATGTTTGACCACCAATCAATTTTTGCATTTAAAGGTGACGACGAAGACGCCATTCTAGAAATTCTATTAATGGACGACGTAGAAGTGACTGACGTTGAGAGTGAAGACGGCATGATTACCGTATTTGCCCCGCACACTGAGTATTTCAAGGTGAAAACCTCGCTGACTCAGGCAATGCCAGAGCTAGAATTTGAAATGGAAGAAATTAGCTTTATTCCGCAAAACTACACCACAGTAAGCGGCGACGACGTAGCCATGTTTGAAAAATTTCAAGCCATGTTAGATGACTGCGACGACGTTCAAAATGTTTACCATAACGTAGAGTTAGCAGACTAGTTAGTTTACCTCTAGTGACTTCAACCAAGCCTGTACCTCAGGCTTGGTGGCCATTCGGCCTTGCTTGATTAACCATCTCCATGCACACTGATTGTTCTACTTAACCATCTCGTTATGTTTATGACTCCGCCATATACTCGCCAGCAATTACGCCAACAAGTTCGCCAACAGCGCAGCGCGTTAAGTCACTCTCAACAGCAAGAAGCCAGCCAAGCGATTCTCGACTTACTGCAACACGATCCTAACATCGCCAATATGCAACACATTGCCTTGTATTTAGCCTTTGATGGCGAAATAAATCTCACAGGATTAATAGAATGGCTGTGGCAACAAAACAAACACGTTTATGTGCCACTTATCGACCCACATCAAGAGGGCCAAATGTGCTTTCATCGCTATCAAGCCACCAGCCCAATGCAAACCAATCGCTTTGACATTAGTGAGCCTGTGTTTGATAAAAGCCAAGTAACAACCAGCCAACAGCTCGACGTAGTGCTAGCGCCATTGGTCGCCTTTGATTCTCAAGGTAATCGCCTAGGCATGGGCGGAGGTTATTACGATCGTTTATTGGCCACAATAAACGGCGAGCAACCTTTGGTAATTGGCATGGCACATGATTGCCAGCAAATTAACCAAGTGCCCGTTCAAGCCTGGGATCAGCCTTTAAAACAAATTATTACCCCTAGCAAGCACTGGCGTTGGTAAGCTAATAATTTGTCACATTGCTTTACTAAAAAACCAGCAATCTCAATTGGCGTTAATTGCAACGCTTGGTTATAATCCGCGCCAAATTAGCCAGCTTATTGGCACCCCACTCTTCACTTTGCTCGGAGCACTGTAATGACACAAGATGAAATGAAAAAAGCCGCTGGCTGGGCCGCATTGGAATATGTTCAAGAAGACACCATTGTAGGCGTAGGCACGGGCTCTACCGTAAACCATTTCATTGACGCCTTAGCGACCATGAAAGACCGTATCCAAGGCGCTGTATCTAGCTCTGAAGCATCAACCGAAAAGCTACTAGGCTACGGCATTGAAGTGTTTGATTTAAATAGCGTTAGCGAACTATCGGTATATGTAGACGGCGCAGATGAAATTAACGAACATAACCACATGATTAAAGGCGGTGGCGCAGCGCTAACTCGCGAGAAAATCATTGCAGCGGTTGCCGACCAATTCATTTGTATTGTAGACAATACTAAAGAAGTGCCTATTTTAGGTGAGTTTCCGTTACCCGTAGAAGTGATTCCAATGGCTCGTAGCTATGTTGCTCGCCAATTAGTGAAATTAGGCGGTGACCCGGTTTACCGTGAAGGTGTAACCACCGACAACGGCAACGTGATTTTAGATGTGTACAACATGAAAATCATCGACCCAGTGCAAATGGAAAAAGATATTAACGCCATAGTGGGCGTAGTCACCAATGGCTTGTTTGCTGATCGCGGTGCAAACCAAGTGATAATTGGCACCCCAGAAGGGGCCAAAAAACGCTAAACCAGCAAGCCATTGAGAAAAAAGAGCGCAGCAAGCGCTCTTTTTTTTGTGAAATATTCCAACACACCAAAGAATACTTCGGTAAAACTTCAGATAAACATAATATTTAAGCGATAAAATTCACCAATCACGACTTTAGTAGTGAATTATTCACAATATGAATATATTTTGATGTAATAAAATTACATTCCCTAAGTGCTGCTTTTTTGCTAAATTTAGCCGCTCAGCGGTAACATGGGTATTAGGAAGCAAACATGGCAAAGTATTCGTTAGGCAAGGAAAAAATCAAAGTATTGTTGTTAGAGGGTTTACACCCTAGCTCACTGCAATCTTTCCAATCTGCGGGTTATGAAAATGTAGAAATGATCAAAACCTCGCTAGCAGAAGAAGAACTGATTGAGAAAATCAAAGATGTTCACTTCATTGGTATTCGCTCCCGTACAGACCTAAACGAACGTGTGTTAGCAGCCGCTAACAAACTGGTAGCTATTGGTTGCTTCTGTATTGGTACCAACCAAGTTGATCTTAAAGCAGCTCAACAAAAAGGTGTGCCAGTATTTAACGCCCCTTTCTCTAATACTCGAAGCGTAGCTGAACTCGTATTAGGTGAAATTATATTACTACTGCGCGGCATTCCAGAGAAAAACGCCAAAGCTCACCGCGGTGAGTGGATAAAATCTGCCGACAGCTCATATGAAGCGCGCGGTAAAAAGCTAGGTATTATTGGTTACGGCCACATTGGTACTCAGCTAGGTATTCTGGCAGAAACCTTAGGTATGCAAGTTTACTACTACGACATTGAAAACAAACTGTCGCTAGGTAACGCTACTCAAGTTGCAGACTTAGATCAGTTACTCGCCATGAGCGACGTAGTGAGCCTACACGTACCAGAAACAGCACAAACCAAATACATGTTTGGCGAAGCGCAACTGGCAGCAATGAAGCAAGGTTCTATTCTTATTAATGCCTCTCGCGGCACAGTGGTAGAGATTGACTCATTGGTTTCGGTACTCGAAAGCAAAAAGCTTGCGGGTGCTGCTATTGATGTGTTCCCAACTGAGCCTAAATCAAACAAAGAAGAGTTTGTGTCTGCATTACGCGGCTTTGACAACGTAATTCTTAGCCCACACGTAGGCGGCTCAACCCAAGAAGCGCAAGAAAACATTGGTATTGAGGTAGCCTCTAAACTGGCTAAATACTCTGATAACGGTTCAACCCTATCAGCCGTAAACTTCCCAGAAGTAGCGCTACCAGAGCACACCGGCACCAGCCGTTTGTTACACATCCACCACAACCAACCGGGCGTTCTAACCAAAATCAACTTGGCCTTTGCTGAAGATTCAATCAACATTGCAGCTCAATACCTGCAAACCAACGACAGTATTGGTTACGTAGTGATTGACGTAGAAACAGCTCAAGCCGAGCAAGCAATTAACAAACTTAAAGAGATTGAAGGCACAATTCGCGCCCGAATTCTTCACTAAGTAGTTAATGTTTAAATGAAAAAAGCCAGTCGCTAGACTGGCTGTTTTATAGGCATAAAATTGTATTCGTCGCCTTGTTCAAACAATAGTTTCGAACCCTTTCTACTTTAGTAGAGCCTCAAACCCCTCTTTTTATATTGCTACAATGATCTTGCCTAATAGATAAAAAACGTGTAAATAATGATAAACGGTAAGTAATATAAATGTGAAACGACCATTTATTCAACAAGGAAATTAATAAACATATTAATTACACCTTGTTAGCAATAAATCAATATAAAAATAAATAGAGGGAACTAAGTGAAAATATTCATTGGAAAATGGAGGCTATTAATAGCTTCAGTTATGATACTAAGTGGTTGCGCATCAAACCAATCTCAGAAATTACCAAAAGCCCAACTTTCGCCTGATGTAAAGTATCAAATCCAAGATTTCGATATTGACTTGTCATACAGCCTTAATGTTCCAAACTTCTTAGACGAAGAACACACAGAAACAATTATGGCTGCCATTTTTCAAGACAAACTAAATAAAGCAGGCTTACTGGCGAGCGCGTCTGACCAAAATGTAGCTCCAGTATCAATATACATTGACTACAAAAGAATTTTTGCTGGCGAAGCGACTCCCTTCCCAATGGATACCGTTACGCCACCAAAATTCATATACTCTATAACTTCAGAAGTAGATGGAGAGAAAGTCTCGATATATCAATCTAAAGAACTCATGGTGACTTCATACTCCGGCTTGAGAGACATGCTGAAAGCTGAAAAAAATGTTTCGAGCGATGTGGATTATTCCATCTTCGTTGCGTCCAATGTCGCGAAAAAGTTAATCGACTTAACGCTCGGCGATGATAACTCAGTTTATAACGAAGATATTGAACTTGAATTGACCGCTTACGCTAACTCAGTAATACGAGACTTCAGCAATAAAACCGTTGAACTGAGTGACCACAATTATATTCCTGCCGTTATAACTGATGATTTCGTAGACAGATTAAATAGCAACGATGCAAAGGTTCGTAAAGGCGCATATAAAGACATTCAAAAGCACTGGCTAAACCAACCTGAAATCTTTGATTTAATAGAAAGCAAGTTATTGTCTGCGTACCAGTCAGATCTATCAGAAAAAGAGTTATCAGAAGCAAAATACCAAATGGAGACCTTAGCGCGTTCAGGTTTAATCCGTTACCAAGACACGCTAATAAAGATCTCGAAAGAAGCAAAGCAGGCAAGCTTAAAGAATGCAGCTACAGGAGAGTTAGATACCTTAACATCCAGACATATTCGCGCCAGCGCGATACATCGCCCCCTTCCTAACGGTGTCGAATTAGACTGGAATCAACATCAAATATTTAACATGATTCGCTCAAATGATGCTTACTTGCAAAAGCGTGGGGTTAAAACCGTGTATAAAAAGTACCCTAAAAACCCTATTTTTCTAGATGAACTCAGCTTATCTTTAGACAACTCGGTAAGTAGAAGCAAATATAAATCAAGCTTAAATGCCGATTACCACGCATGGATTTGTCGAGTTCTCGGTCTCTCAGAGAATAAAAAGTATAAAGAAAAACTCGACTACGTAGCCCTGAATGCTAGAGAGAAAAAAGTTAGAAACTTTGCTGAAGAGTACGCTGAAGAGCTAGAGTAAATAAGTTCTGCGATTGTATTAGAAGCTTAGTGTTCAACGTTGAAACGGCTCTAGTCGGTTAAGCAATTAACTAACTAAAAGAGATTGAAGGCACAATTCGCGCCCGTATTCTTCACTAAGTTGTTAATGCTTAAATGAAAAAAGCCAGTCACTAGACTGGCTTTTTTGTATCTGTTCCAAAACAAAACTAAGCGATTTGGGTCATCTCATTTAGTACAAACTCTTCTACTGCGCCTTCGGTGGCTGCCATATACTCAGCTAAATGAGTATTACCCATGTGAGTTTGCCATAGCTCGCGAGAGGTCCAATTCTCGTAAAACATGAAGTGAGCTGGGTTATCATTGTCTTGATGAAGATCGTAATTAATACAGCCTTCTTCTGCGCGAGTTACTTCGATTAGCTTTAACAACTCGGCTTTTACCAAATCAATCTTATCTGCATTTGCTTTAATGTTTGCAACAATTGTTAGTTTAGGCATGGTGAATTCCTCTCAGTGATATGTCGTGCTTTGCTCTAACATAATCAATACTAGCTTTGCTTCGTGAAACGTAAAACAGCCTTAAGTTTGAATTATTATCAATTACTTTTTGATAATTTTTACTCTAGCCTTTTAAGAACATAGTTGTCTCCCAACAACACCACGTAAGTAAAAACCAGCTGTTAGTTTCGCCATTTTATTGAGCAGCCCATACTTGGCACTTGCTCTTTTGGTCCTAGATCTGTTGCGGCGATTAGCCGCATTGCGTTAAGCAGCTCAGGCGTCTAGCCGATGCTTCCCCCATGCGAGCATCATCTAAACGTCCTCGGTATTGCAACTCTCCTCGGTGATTAAAGCCAAAGAAATCAGGCGTACATACCGCCTTGTATTGCTTACCTACCACTTGGTTTTCATCCACCAAATAAGGAAACTCAAAAGCATGTTTTTCGGCAAACAGTTTCATGTTCTCTGGTGAATCTTCAGCGACCGTCCGGTAGTCATTCGACATAACAGCCAGTACATTGATACCTTCACTCATTAGCTGCTTAGTGTCTTCGGCTAAGCGTTCAGCAATTCGTTGAACATAAGGGCAATGATTACAAATAAACATAATCAACAAGCCTTTATCACCTAAGTGCTCACTCAGGGTATAAGCATTTCCGTCAGCATCTTTTAAGCTAAAGTTAGGCGCTTGCCAGCCGAAATCACAGATGGAGGAATCTAATAACATAATTAATCCTTACCACATAAAGCTGTAGTTTACTTGCTTTAAGATAGCAGGTAATGGTTAAGAGAAAGAGCAAAAAGCTTCGTCAGTAAATTCGCTTCAACACGCTATTTTTTCGGCGAAGTACAACTGGCTCGGACTAACAACTGGGTAGGAACAATGGTGTCTTGGTTGGCCTTTCCACCCTGCAGAATCTTCATTAAAGTATTAGCGGCGGTTTTGCCAATATCTTCTTGAGGCTGGCGAATAGTGGTGAGTTCTGGGTTGGTATATTCAGCAAATAGCAGATCATCGAAGCCGACTATTGATAAGTCTTGCGGCACTTTTATGCCCAGCTGTGTAGCGGCTTTCATTGCGCCCAGTGCCATCATATCGTTAAAGCAGAATAATGCGGTCATTGCATAATGCTGATACAGGCGCATAAACGCGCTATAGCCCGACTGAAAACTAAAATCACCATCCTCAAAAGCGGCTTCATCGCTCTCTATATTTACTTGCTGCAGGCCATCCTGATAACCGGCTTTTCGGTCTACACATATTGGGTTTTCCATAGGTCCTGTAATGCAACCTATTCGGCTATGGCCGATATCTAGCAAATAATCTACCGCCCGCTTGGCCGAGCCTCGATTATCAATTCGAACAGTAGGAATCGGAAAACCAGGGAAATACTCACAAGCCATGACCATGGGAATTTCAGTACCTTGACGGATCTCCATAGGTAGCTCAGCGGTAAGCGAAATAATGCCATCGGCTTGTTTACTGCGCACTAAATCCATATAAGCCTTAGCTTGTGCAACGGTATGAATAGAGTCCCCCAGCAGAACCTTATAGCCATTATTTAAAGCCACTTGCTGAATACCACGAACAATACTGGCAAAAAACATGTTGGCAATATCTGGCACAATAACCACTATGGTCTTGGACTCACTACGGCGTAAGTTACGCGCAATAACGTTGGGCGAAAAGCCTGACTCCGCCACCGCTAATTCCACCTTCAAGCGCGTTTTTTCAGACACTTTTTCGGGGTTCATCATCGCACGTGATACCGTTGCGGTAGAGACTCCCGCCAACTTGGCAACATCTTTAATGGTCGGCATAGTGCGTCCTTTCTAGCCACAAAACTTAGCAAAAACTGCTTAAACTCTGCACAAAATGTAACGGATTACATCAATTATTGTAAAGTACTTTATTTTAAATCACTTACAGCCGCCCACCCTCAATCGTTCAAAAAATAAACTTTTACAGCCGTCACATTTTCGCAACATCATCTAGATAAAAGGAAAAATATTGTATAAGTTTTATTCAGCTACTAAATAAATGCCATGCAATGCGGCGAACTAAGCCACTAGCCCAAACTGGGAGCATGGTTTTTTTAAACAACAAAATGTAATCGATTACATTGATGACGATGAACGGCATCACTCTAAACATCGATAAAAGGATTGCTGATGAAAACTCTTCAAGGACCAGCCTTATTCCTCGCCCAATTTGCTAGCGACGAAGCGCCCTTTAATTCACTCGCATCAATATCCGCTTGGGCGGCTAGCGTGGGGTATAAAGGCGTACAAATGCCCTCTTGGGATAAACGCTTATTTGATCTAGAGCGCGCAGCAGAAGATCTTTCTTATTGCCAAGATGTATTAAGCCTACTCAAAAACAATGGCCTTACCCTTACCGAGCTTTCTACTCACCTTCAAGGGCAGCTTGTGGCGGTACACCCAGCTTACGATGAAATGTTCGATGGATTCGCTCCTGAATCAGTAAGAGGTAACCCCAGCCTTCGCCAAGAGTGGGCCGTAAACCAAATGCTACTCGCAGCAAAAGCCTCTAAAAACTTAGGTTTACGCGCACACGCTACTTTCTCGGGTGCATTACTTTGGCCTTACATGTACCCATGGCCACAGCGCCCGCAAGGTTTGGTTGAAACGGGCTTTGCTGAACTGGCTAAGCGCTGGCTACCGATCCTTGATGCCTTTGATGAAGCAGGCGTAGATGTTTGCTACGAGATCCACCCCGGAGAAGATTTACATGACGGCATTAGTTTTGAAATGTTCTTGGAAGCAGTTAAGCAGCATCCGCGTTGCAATATCTTGTATGACCCTAGCCATTTTGTTCTGCAGCAACTGGATTATTTAGACTTTATTGACCGCTACCACCCTCGAATAAAAATGTTCCATGTAAAAGATGCTGAATTTAACCCAACCGGGCAGCAAGGTGTATATGGCGGTTATCAAAGCTGGACGGAACGCGCCGGGCGCTTTCGCTCGCTAGGTGATGGCCAAGTGGACTTTGTTGGTATTTTTTCCAAGTTAGCGCAATACAACTTCGATGGCTGGGCAGTAGTTGAGTGGGAATGCTGCCTCAAACATCCAGAAGCAGGCGCTATAGAAGGTGCCGCCTTTGTCGATCAGCACATCATTGAAGTCACCGACAAAGCCTTCGACGATTTTGCCGACAGTGCCATCGACCAAGCTGCTAACCAACGTATTTTGGGTTTGTAAGGAGAGCATTATGGATAGAATTAAACTAGGAATGGTTGGCGGTGGCAACGGAGCATTTATTGGTGCTATTCACCGAATTGCTGCTCGCTTGGATAACCATTATGAATTAGTTGCAGGGGCTTTGAGTGCTAATCCAGAGCGAGCGGCACAGTCGGCGCTTGATTTTGGCATTGCGAGCGAACGCAGTTACAGTGATTACACAGTGATGGCAAGCGCTGAAGCCGCTCGTAAAGATGGTATTGAGGCGGTAAGTATTGTTACCCCTAATCACTTGCACTTCCCCATTGCTAAGGCATTTTTAGCGGCCGGTATTCATGTAATTTGCGATAAACCCATGACGTGCTCGTTGCATGAAGCCTTAGAGCTGAAAAACCTTGCCAATAACAGCGGCAAGCTATTTGTACTCACCCATAATTACAGCGCCTACCCCATGGTTCGCCAAGCTCAGCACATGGTGAGTGAAGGCATACTCGGTAAGCTGCGCTTAGTACAAGTTGAGTACGCCCAAGACTGGCTTACTACTGCAGCAGAAAATACCGGTAACAAACAAGCCGAATGGCGCACCGATCCAAAACGCTCTGGCCCCGCCGGTTGCTTAGGCGACATTGGCACTCACGCCTTTAACTTAGCCGCGTTTATTAGTGGCTTACAACTTGAACAAGTGAGTGCTGAACTAAGCACCTTTGTTGAAGGACGAGTATTGGACGACAATGTTCAAGCCATGCTGCGCTTTGAACAAGGCGTGCGCGGTATGTTGTGGAGTTCGCAGGTTGCCCCAGGTAATGAAAACGGCTTACGCATTCGAATTTACGGCAGTGATGGCGGCCTTGAATGGTCGCAAGAGCACCCCAACCAATTACTCTACAGCCCGTTTGCTCAACCCAGTCGTATCCTCAGTCGCGCAGGGTACGGTTATCAATCAGAGGCTGAACACCTAGCTCGAACACCAGCAGGTCACCCTGAAGGTTACCTAGAGGGTTTTGCCAACCTTTATACCGAAACAGCTCAAGCTATACGGGCGGCCCGTAATGGTGATTCTCCCACCGAGATTTTAAACAACAGTTTGTTACCTGGAGTGAAACAAGGTGTAGAAGGTTTGCAGTTCATCAACGCGATGATTCATTCCTCACAAAACGATGGCAAGTGGACACCTTTGGAGAATGTGCATGAGCTTGCCTGAACCCATTTTAAGCTTAGAGAAGATCTCTAAAAGCTTTTCCGGCGTGCAAGTGTTGCATGCGATTAGCGTGCAAGTAAACGCCGGAGAAGTGATGGGGATTTTGGGTGAAAACGGCGCGGGAAAATCCACTCTGCTTAAAATCATTTCAGGGATTTACCAACGCAGTAGTGGGCAAGTATTGGTGGCTGGTGAGGCGGTAGAAATCACCAGCCCTAGTGATGCTAAAGCCTTGGGTATTGCAATGATCCCGCAAGAATTTAACTTAATTGCTAGCTTAAGTGTCTTTGAAAACATCTTTTTAGGCCAAGAGCTAAAAGGTCGCCTATTACTCAACAAAAAAGCGATGCGCCAACGCACTCACCAACTGCTGAATTTACTAGAGACCCAGCTATCGCCAGATGCACTAATCGAAGAACTTAGCGTGGCTGAAAAGCAAATGGTGGAGATTGCTAAGGCCCTGGTCAACGAAGCGCGCATTTTGATTATGGATGAGCCCACCACCGTGCTTACCAGCCAAGAAGTGGAAGTGCTGTTTAAGCTTATCGACAAACTAAAAGCGCAGGGTGTCACTATTTTATTCATTTCTCACAAACTAAAAGAAGTGAAACAACTCTGCGACCGTTTGATTATTTTGCGCGATGGTGAGCTGATTTCAGTCGATCAGGTTAGCGAAATCGATGAGCAAGACATGGCGCGAAAAATGGTAGGGCGCGAACTCAACCAAGTGTTTCCCCCTCGCTCACAAGTACAACGTAAAGTCGCCTTAAAGGTAGAAAACTTGGCCGTTAAAAATCTGTTAAGCAACATCAGCTTTGAAGTACGCCAAGGCGAAGTACTGGGGTTTGCAGGGTTAATAGGCAGTGGCCGTACCGAAACCGCCGAAGCCATTATGGGTTTACGCCGCCGCCAAACAGGCGACATTTATGTGCAGCAGCAAGCGGTGCAAATTAACAACATTAAAGATGCAGTAAAACATGGCTTAGCTTATTTAAGTGAAGATCGCCAAGGCTGCGGTTTAACGATGAACTTTAATTTGCCTGAAAACATTAGCCTTATCTCACTAAACAACTACAGCAAAGGCTTTATTAATCACGCTCAAACCCGAGAAAAAGCCCAGCAATATGTTCGAAAGTTCGATATTAAAGCCGCCTCATTGGATACCGAATTGCTCTATTTGAGCGGAGGTAATCAGCAAAAGGTGTACTTGTCTAAATGGATGGACACTCAACCACAAGTACTGATTTTAGATGAGCCTACTCGCGGGGTAGATGTAAACACTAAAAAAGAAATTTACCACTTTGTGCAGAGCATGACCGAGCAAGGTTTAGCGGTAGTGGTTATTTCATCAGATATGGAAGAACTCATTGGGCTCGCTCACCGGGTATTGGTGATGCGCGAAGGTCAGATTCAAGGAGAGTTACATGATCAGGACATCAACGAACAACAAATCATGTTTTTGGCCGCAGGTTTGCAAAGCCAGGCAGCGCCGTTATCTGCGACGCTACAGGAGAACCACCAATGAGTGAGGTAGCCAAAATGGATACTAAATCTAACTCTTCGTCAGCTAGTTGGGTAGCTAGGCTACCTAAATTTACACTCTCTAACTGGGCACCGTTAGTTGCGTTATTGGTATTAGTGGTACTTTCTGCCATGGCCAGTGAGCACTTTCTCATCCCTAGAAACCTTACCAATGTATTACGCCAAGTGTCTTATACCGGCATTATCGCACTAGGGATGACTTTTGTGATTATTGCTGGCGGCATCGATTTATCGGTAGGCTCCATGGTGGCATTAGTGGGCGTATTGGTGATTATGCTGCTCAACTATATGGGCGATGGCTGGATGGCGGTAACCGTATCAATCGCGGCTGCCATGGCCATGGGAGCGGCTTTTGGTGCGGTAAATGGTTTACTTACCACCAAGGGGAAGATTACCGCCTTTGTTGCCACCTTAGCCACCATGTCTATCTTTCGCTCGCTCACCCTATACATCAGTGATGCCGGAGAAATGGTCTCGCAAAACAATCACTACCCAGATATTGGCGGCGGTTACTGGATGGGCATTCCTATTCCGGTGTGGTTGTTTATTGGCTTAGCCTTTGTGGGCCACATCATTTTACGCCATACCGCTTTTGGTCGCCATGTGTGCGCGGTGGGGTCAAACCCAAAAGTTGCCACCTACTCGGCGATTAACGTTAAGCGCGTTTACTTCTTAACTTTTGTGATTGTGGGATTCACCGTGGGTTTGTCTGCGGTAATGCTGTCATCACGTCTTAATTCGGTGAGCCCTGGTGACGCGGGTTTGTTTTACGAACTGGATGCCATTGCCGCGGTAGTTATTGGCGGAACCTCGCTAGCGGGCGGCAAAGGCACACTATGGGGCACCGTTATTGGTGCCATCATCTTAGGCATTATTAACAACATGCTGAACTTAATGGGGGTTTCACCCTATTTACAAGGAACGGTAAAAGGTTTGGTTATTTTGATTGCAGTGTTAATGCAATTCAAACGTGACCGCTAAAACCAAGCCGTAGATAACAAACAAAGGAGAGTAACTCATGCGTTTATTGCAACACATAGGAAAACTACTACTTGCGGCTATGCTAATTGCCTCGCTGGGCATTAATGCGGCGGTAGCCAAAACCTTAAAAGTGGGTGTATCCGTTCCCTCAGCAGATCACGGTTGGACAGCCGGTTTACTTTGGTGGGCTGAAAAAGCTGCCGCAGACTTTAAGAAAAGTGAAGATGATGTTGAGTTCTACGTGGTGGCTGCGAGCTCGGGCTCTAAGCAAGTGGGCGATGTAGAAGATTTAATGATTAAAGGCATTGATGCCTTAGTTATTTTGCCGCACAACCCAGCCACATTGCAAAAAGTGATTGAAGAGGCTTATGGCAGTGGTATTTATACCGTAGTGGTAGACCGCGAGCTTGAAACCCCAGCGCAAAACGTGTTTATTGCCGGCGACAATGCAGGCCTAGGCAGCGTGAGCGGTGAATGGTTAGCCAAGGAAATGGATGGTAAAGGCAAAGTGGTAGTAATTGAAGGCATGTCGATCCCGATTAATAAGCAGCGGGTAGATGCTTTTAACGATGTGATTGCCCAACATAAAGGCATGAGCATACTAGACAGCCAGCCTGCTGATTGGTCAACCCAGAAAGCCTTAGCCGTAATGGAAAACTACTTACAAAAACACCCTGAAATTGATGCGGTTTGGTGCCAAGATGACGACATGTTAAAAGGCGTGATGCAGGCAATTAAAGAGTCAGGCCGAACTGACATTAAAACAGTACTTGGCGGTGCAGGCTCGCAAGACATCATCAAAATGGTGGTAGATGGAAACCCTGTAGTGCGTGCTACCGTGACTTACCCGCCGAGCATGGTGGCCTCTGGCATCGCATTAGCGATTACCGGCGCTCGTCATGAAATGCTAGGTAAGATGTACCATAGTGCGCCATCGCGAGTTATTTTGGCGGCAGAATTGGTGGATACAAATAACGCTAGTGAGTTTGTCGTCGCCGATGCCGCATATTAGTACGCGACTGAGTTAAATTACTTAACGGTCAAGTTAAATTTCACCTACAAAAAAGCGAAATAGACCTAGTCTGTTTCGCTTTTTAATTCCTCACCTCAGTAACTGATTAAGGTAATAGCCCAAATACTACTCTTCAGTCAATAACTCAAAGCTCACATCAACACTGTCGTTATACGTTAACTGCGCCGCTTGATAAGAACTTGCACCAGCATCTGCCGCGGCCATGCTAACCCGTTCAATCTTCATTAATGGAATAGCAGACTGATTACGGTAGTTAATCTCAACCACAGGGCCTAGTTGGCCATTATAACCATCGGCTAACTGTTTAGCTTTAGCGTAAGAGTCGGCAATAGCCATTGAACGCACTTGTTGCTTGTGTTGATCTTCTTGCGAGCTTTTATACTGCAAGTTACGTACTTCATTCACGCCACTCAACATGGCTGCATCGAGTACTTGAGTAAGCCCGTCTAAATTAGCGAGTTCAACAATAATGCTACGCTGTGCGCGATAACCTACAAATACCCGCTCACGATCTTGGTATTTATATTCCGCTTGAATTTGCAGTTGGCTGGCTTCAAAGCGGTCAGAGTCGGTTAACAAACCGGCTAAGTTAGATTGAGTCACTTTTACTACTTGATCAACTTGTTGCTTAGCGTCACTAGCTGATTTCGCTAAACTGCTTGCATGTAGGTCTAATTGAACTTGGTCTGCAATAACCACCAGTTTCGCCTCGCCGCTGGTATGTAACAAAGCCGCAAATGCGGGCATGGCAGTCACGCTACAAGCCAATAACACCGGTAATAAAATCTTCTTCATCTCTACCCCTTTAAACTTCACTATTCAGCCAATTTAAAACGCTGAGGAGGTGCAACATAACCCTGATAGGCATCCACTGGCAAGGCCGATAACAATTCTACCTGCTGCTGGTTCTCTACTCGTTGCGCCACCGTTACAATTTGTAAGTTCCTTGCCGCCCGGCAAATGGCACTAAGGAAATGAGTATCACCCTCTTCTGCCAGCGCTTGAGCGGTATACCCATAATCAATTTTCACGTAATTAGGTTTTACCCTGCTTAAATAGCTTAATGAGTTTAAATTACGCCCGTATTGATCAATCCCAATCTGGAAGCCTAACGCTCGCAACAAGCCTAAAGTTTTTTCCAACTCTGCATTTTCTTGGAGAAAAGCCGTTTCCGGGATCTCAAAGGCCATTCTGTGAGCGACTGATTTAAACTGCACTGCAGCATCACCCAACCAAGTTAAAAAACTTTGCTCACTAATGGCAGACAATGTTAGGTTAATGGCTAAACTCAAATCCGCATGTTTGCTCAGCGCACTAGCGGCTTGCTCAACCACCATTTGGTCAAACTTGGCACCTAACCTAAACTGCTCAACAGCAGGCATAAATTGCCCTGCCGCATAGTGCTGAGCGTCTACTTCAATTGTTGTAAATAGCTCATGGTGCAATACTTTATCGCTATGGATAAAATTCACAATCTGGGTTTTGTAAGCCAAGCTCTGGCGGCTAATGGTGGTTTCTAACAACTGCTTCCATTGGCTGCGTGGAATATGCGTATGTTCCACATCCGCTAAACTAAAGAACCCCTCTCGCAGCTCCCGTGCGACATGCAAAGCAGTATCAGCAGCAGTCAGTAGTTCGCCAATGTTTTCGTCTTTTTGGCGCAATACCAAGCCAATCACTAACGGCCGTGGCATGTATTGTTTCCACGTTGCTAAGCGCTCTAAGATGTCTTGGTGAACTTGCTGTGCTAAGTCCAGCAACTGTTGCTGATCAAATCCCTCGGCTAATACCGCAAACTCAAGATTACTGATACGCGCAAACACTAACTGTTGCTGCTGTTGGGTATAGGCAGTAAACAGCTCGCCAACTGAATGAATAAATTCGTCGCGGGCGCTAAACCCTTCTTTTACATGAATCGCTTCAATAATGTCTAAAGATATTAAGGCTAAGCCACCCACCCCAGATTCTGCCAACCATGACTTACTTTGATTAATAAAATAGGCGCGGTTCCCTAAACCAGATACCGAATCTTGAAAAGCTTGTTCGCGTAATGCGTTGGCTTCTTTAACTTGGCTTTCAAACTGCTGAGCGATGTTGTCAGACATATGATTAATCGCCCCCACAACACTGCGCAGCTCTAGGGTATGCGGCAGTGGAATAGTTTGGCCAAACTCGCGTTGCTCAATTAACTTAGCTTGCTGCTGGATTTGCTCTAGTGGCTTAAGTACGTATCGTAGCGCCCGCATTAACATAAGCACCGTGGCTAAGTAGCCCACTACAAATAACTTGGCGAGATCTACCATGGCATTCCATAGCTGCAAATAAGCAAAGCCAGAATGCCCCACCACGGTTAGCTCGCCTAACTGCATCCACCCGCTGGTAAGCACTTGCTGTTGAGAGCTAGGCTGGAATAGTTCAAAGGAAGTAAACCACTCTGGTACACCTTCAATAGCGCTGCTGTTTTGGCGATCAATCACGCTTTCGTCGGCAAATAGCGTCAAGCTAATTTGTTGGTAATAACCACTATCGAACATGGCATTGATTACCGACTCAGCCCCTACTACATCACCATCTTCCAAATAAGGGCTTAAAGATAAACCCAAAGAGGTGCTGGTATTGTTTACATCCGATAATTGCTGCTCAGACAAATAGCTACGGGTATTGCCAATTTCAATACTGAACACTACGGCTAACAAACCTCCGTAGATAAGCAGTACTACAATCAACAATTGTCGATATAAGGTCATAGTGTTCCCCTAAGCATCAAAATTCTTTATCGGTTTTTTAAGTTTATTCAGTCGCCAGCGCTGCTGTAAATCAGTCCACAATTTCAAACGACTCGATTTACCCGCCAGCTGGCCGCGGCCTTTTTCTTTCATCAACCAAAGATGCTGACCATTAAAGCTGTAAATAGGCACAAGGTCATCACGCTGAGTCGCGGGTAAAATAGTTGGGTTGATATTATCGAGAATAATCGGCACAGATGAAGGCGTTTGATAATAAGCTACCACCATATGAAATTGGTTGTAGGTAAGTGATTTGACATAAACTAGGCGCATTTTCTCATCACTTACGCCTAGCTCAATCAGTGAGAAATATTTGGCAATACTGAAGTCGTCACAGTCACCGGCTGCTGCGCCCAAAAACTCTACAGGTGTCGCCCAATAGTCTTTTTGGCCCCAAACATCGATATCGTCGACAAACTGCATTTGATTGAAGAAGTCATTCACGGTGTGCAGCTGTTCTGTTTCCGATAGCGCATGGCCGTCGCTAATCACCTGTCGCCAGGCTCTTACGCGTTGCTCGGCTTTGTCACCATAGAAAGAGCGAACAGTTGCGGCGAGTTCTTCTAGCTGATAACCGGTGGCAAGAATGAGTACTGGCCAAAGCAGTACTAGCATCCACCACCGAGCTAGAAGACGCCGCATCTAGAGTCTCTACTGTTTTAAATGAGGAGTGTAGATAGACCAACGAGGAACAACTTTGCGGTACTCTTCTTGAACAAAGATTCTCGCTCTACGATTAGCTGCCTCAGACTGCTCAGAATCTCCCGCTACTAGCAGCTCTTCTTCGCCAATGGCTTCTAGCTCTATGCGCTCAGCTGGCACCGCATAATCAGTAATCAATTGCTGACGAACACTCGCCGCTCGACGCTTAGAAAGTTTCAAGTTGTAAGATTTACTACCACTGGCACTGGCGTAGCCTTCAACGCTGATTTTAACCTCAGGGTATTTTTGCATGAAGTCAGCCACTTGTTGCAACTGAGGCTCAAATTCACCAGTAAGTTTACTGGAATCGTGGCCAAAAAAGACCATTAATTCGTAACCGTCATCAATGCTTTGAAATTCAGAACAGCCGTCGTTATCTACTGCGGCTCCTTCTTCAGTATCAGGGCAAAGGTCTCGTTCATTAATCACGCCGTCGCTGTCTTGATCTTGACGGTCATAGTTGGCGGTTTCAGCCTTATAAGTTTCGGCAGATTGACTACACGCAGTTAGGGCTAAAATAGCGGCTGCGACAATTAAGCTTTTGTTGTTCATTAAAAGTTCCAGTCCTCAGGTCGGTTAACACGTAATGCTTCAAGCAGTAGGCCGGTAGCATTTAGTAAGCGGTATTTAGCACGCAGCTCATCGATATCTGCGCCAATAAATTCGTTTTGAGCTTCGAAAAGTTCGTTTTCGGTATTCAGTACATCAAGCAAGCTACGCTTACCTAAATTGAATTGTTTTTTGTAGGCCTCAACCGTTTGAAAGCTCGCTTCTACGTGTTGTTGTAGAAACGATTTCTGGCGCACTAATACATCCCATGCGTTCCAGGCTAAACGAGTGCCTTCGGTGACTTGTCGGTGGGCGTCATCTCCCACGGCCTTGGCGCGATTTACATCATAAGCACTGCGGCGAATTTCGGCAGCATCACTACCACCATTGAATAAGTTGTAACGCAAACGCAGCATGGCTGCTAATTCGTAATCTTTGGTATCATCAAAACCGTTTTGGTTTCGGTCCCAATTGCCATCTAGTTCTACTGCAATCTCAGGGTAGTTGCTGGCTTTGGCTACGGTGTTTTGGGCGTTGGCTGCGGCAACATCAAACTGAGCAGCTTTTAGGGTAGGATGAACATCTAATGCTGCGGCCAAAGCGGCATCTAAATCAGCGGGTAATAAGGCAATATCAGCACCGGGTAGCACCAAATCATTAGGTAAGGTATTTACCACTCGTAAAAACTGAGTTTGTGCATCAAGCAGGTTATTTTTAGCCGATAAAGCGTTAGTTGTCGCCCGCGCTACCCTGCCGTTTACTTGGGTTAAATCGGCACTAGAACCCACTCCTGAATCGGTGCGTTTTTTAATGTCTTTTTGAATGGCTAAGTGAGTTTGCAGATTACTATCTGCGAGTTCTAACAGTTGTTCTTGCTTTACGACTTCTAGGTAAACATCAACGACCCGCAGCGCTATATTTTCAGCGTCGTTATATAGTAGCCACTGATCGGCTCGCGCTTCATTTTCAGTACGCGATACTTCACCTGTTGTTGAAAAGCCACTAAACAAGAGCTGACGAATACTTACCCCAACCTCGGTTGGGTTGGCACTGTTCACCCCAAAGTTTTCGGTTTCACTCTGGCCCCAGCCCGCTCCAGCAGTTAAATCTACGGTTGGGTAGTAGCCACCTTTCGCCCCTTGGTATTGCTCGGTACTGGCTTTAAACTGGTTAAAAGAAGATTGTAACTGAGGGTGCTCAGTTAATACTTTAGCCACCGCCTGCTCAAGAGACTGAGCACAAGCAAGGTTAGAGCCCATTAACAGACCTGATGCTAAGGTCAAGCTCAGCTTATTCATTAACACTCCTTGTCATTTGCTAAGCAACGGCTTAGCAAATACACATTCTTATCGTTCGCGTAGCGCAGATTGTTGCGCTTTAATTATTGGTTTTAATAGATAATCTAAAATACTTTTCTTACCCGTAATGATATCCACACTTGATAGCATTCCTGGAATAATCGGCAATGGTGTATCGTCTGTACCGAGATAATTCTTGTCGGTTCTCACTCTCACCAAATAATAACTATTGCCTTCTTCATCTAAAATAGTGTCTGCACTAATATGTTCTAGCCGCCCGTCTAAGCCACCATAGATGGAAAAGTCGTAAGCACTGAATTTAACAACAGTTTTAAGCCCCGGGCGAAGAAATGCAATATCTTTCGGCTGAATTTTCGCTTCCACCAATAACTTATCTTCAATTGGTACGATTTCCATGATGCTCATGCCCGGCTGAACCACACCACCAACGGTATTAATGTAAATCTTTTTAACCGTGCCTTTAACCGGCGAAACTACCGAGGTTCTGTCTACCCTATCACGCAAGCCCACTTGCCCTTCGCTCAGTGGTTGTAGCTCAGCTTCAATTTGATTCAGCTCTCGCCGCGCTTCGCTTAAAAACGCTAACGCAATATCACGGCGCTTATATATTGTTTCGGCAATCGCGCTGCGAATTTTAGGTTCAAGTAACTTGCTGCTTTGTAACTCACCCTTTAAATCGTTCGCTTGTCGGCGCAATTTAAGAATTTCTACTTGTGAAACAATGCCTTCTTCCGCCAAGGGTTTGGTAATTTTTAGTTCTTCTAATACTAAATTGTAACTTTGATTTACGTGCAAGATTTTGGACTTTAGCTCCACTATCTCTTGTTGTTTCTGATCGATTTGCCCTGCAGTAATAGAAAGCTGATTTTGCAAGGCTCGTAAGCGAGCGGTTTTTTGTAGTTGCTGGCCGGTCACTTCCGATGGGTATTTCAACTTAAACTCATCGTTAAACTCGATTTCTACATCGGTAACTTTTACCTGTTCTTGCCATTGCTCGAACGCCAAATTAGGGTCTAACTGAATACTGGCAATTTCACTTCTTAAGCGAGCAACATCACCTTCTAGGTTTATCACTCTTTGCTCTTGCTCGCGAAAGTCTGAGCGAAAACGAGTATCGTCGATAAGCAATAAGGGCTGAGAAGGTTCTACTTGCTCGCCTTCCCTAACCAAAATTTGTTTAAGGATACCGCCTTCCAAGTTTTGAATTGTTTGAATCTGTTGAGATGGGATCACCTTGCCATTGCCAATAGTGACTTCATCTACCTGAGCCCAATGCGCCCAAGATATTGCGCTCACTAGTAAGACAAAAATAAGCCACAACAAGCGACGCGAGCGACGCGGTGTTTTCATCAACATTGCGGCGTTAATGTCGTCAACAAACTTAAGCTCTGCCTCAGAAATATCAGGCCTTTGCTTACTCATTGGGAGACCTCACTTTGCCGCTGCGTAATAGCTCTAATACTTCCGCTTTAGAACCATTGGCCACCACCGCTCCTCTATCTAGTACAATGATGCGGTCTACTAGATCTAACATCGACATCTTGTGAGTGATTAAAATAAAAGTTTTGTCCTCTGCTACTTGCTTTAATCGAGATTTAACTAAGTTCTCAGAGAACGCGTCCATACTGCTTGTTGGTTCGTCTAACACTAATACTGGCGGGTTAAACAACAAAGCGCGGGCTAATGCGACCGCTTGGCGTTGTCCACCAGAGAGATACTGACCTCGCTCGCCTACTTGTCTGTCTAAACCCTCGGGATCAACGTCAGTGAACTGCGTCACTCCGGCAAGCTCTGCGGCACGGAAGATTAGCTCATCTTCAATGTGCGGCACCCCGAGCGTAATGTTGTCTCGAATAGAACCATAAAATAAATTTATGTCTTGCGGCAAACAGCCGATTTTTTGGCGAACATCCGCCGGGCTAATTTGCTTTAAATCGACACCATCGAGGCGAATGGCACCTTGTTGGGGTATATAGAAACCGAGTAATAGTTTTTCTAAGCTGGTTTTTCCCGCGCCAATTTTACCAATAATGGCTACTTTATCTTTGGCTTTAATTGAGAAGCTCACTTGCTTCAAAACTTGCTGCTCACTGCCAGGATAAGTAAAACTCACATCGCTAAAACTAATCGCACCATCAAAATGAGAGCGATGCATATAGCGCTCTAAATTCTCATCAGGCAGCTTCATAATATCTTCAAGGTTTTCTAGAGCCGATTGCGCTTGGTTATATCTTGTAGCCAATAGCGACACCTGAGAAAAAGGCACTAACGCTCGCCCAGTTAACATAACTGCGGCAACTAAGCCTCCCATCGAGAGATTACCTTGAGAGATTTGGAATACCCCCACCACTACCAGCAATACAGTAGTACTTTGAGAGACAAAGGCATTCACATTACCTACCGAGGTAGCAAGCTTTCTAATAGCCATATTCCAAGTAGCAATGTTACCAACGAGCTCTTCCCACTTATGTTGAAACTGGCTTTCGGCTCCTGCCAATTTAAGGGATTCGATACCATTTAAACTCTCAATTAAGTGAGCATTTTTTTGGCTAGCAAACCGGCTGCCTAACTCAACTTCTTGATGCATTTTGCGTTTAATGTAAAACGAATAAAGCAGCATTAATACTGCAGCCCCTGCTGGCACTAATGCCAAGGGGCCAGCCACCAAGGCGATGACTAACAAGAACAGCAATGAGAACGGTACATCAACCAAGGCAGCAACCGTAGAAGAAGTAATAAACTCTCGAATAGAATCAAATTCTTGCACGTTTTTAGCAAAAGCTCCCACCGATGGCGGCCTTACTTCTGCCTTAATATTTAACAGTTTTTCAAAGATTCGAGCAGACAACAAAATGTCCGATTTTTTAGCCGCTAAATCCAGCGTATAAGCGCGCATTTGCTTTAAGGCAAAATCAAACACCAATACCAAAGCCATACCTGCGGTAAGCACCCACAAAGTATCAATGGCTGAGTTTGGCACGACTCTGTCGTAGACGTTCATAACAAACAGCGGTGAAGCTATCGCAAACAAGTTAAGGAATAACGATGCCACCAAGGCATCCCGATAAATGGGCGCAGAACGACGTAGAGTATTCCAAAACCAATGGCCCTGCTTGTTGCTCAGGGATTCCGGCGAGCGAGCGTCAAAACGGTAGCGTTTGCGCACATAGCAGCAAAAACCCGTGTAGTCTGGGGCGATTTTGTCTAGAGAGATGGTTTCATGGCTATCTGGAAGTTCTGGCCAAGCTACCTCAACAGAATCAGAAGTACGTGAAACGAGAACACACGAACGACCATCTTTTAACAATAAGATACAGGGTAAGAGTAATTCAGGAATTTTGCCGATAGGCTTTTTTACAAGGGATGCATCCATGCCTGCTCGCAAAGCAGCACGCGGCAATAAAGCCGGTGTGAGCAGCCCTTCTTCCAAAGGTAATCCCGCTGACAACGCTCGAGCAGAAAAAGGCTTACCATAAAACTTGGACAAAAATACCAAACTGTTCAGTAAGGGATCAATGCGTTCTGCGGTTACATCTAAATCACGATATTGCTGCTGTGGTTTTGCGTCCTGCACCTAGCATCCTTTCCTAAATATAAAACATCAAGAGTAAGCCTTAGCTTACTCTTGAAAATGGGTTTTCCCAAACGTAAACGGCTTAGTTGTCTACATTAAGCTGCTGATCTTCAATCAATTGAGTTAGAATATCATTATCACTCATACCACTGAAATCGACATCTTTAAGGGTGATGGTTTGATGAACACTCTCGCCATTAGCTCCACCATCTTTATCAATTGATATGATTGTTTCAACAGCGCCACCATTGCTTATGGTTTCAAATGACAAATAAGACTCTAAACTCGCTTCGGTTTCGCCTTGTAATAAATCACTCAAGTTAAGTACATCAGCATCACCGTCACCTTTTAAGGTAAAGTCGTTAATAGTGTCATTGGTGGTGCCTTGATCGTCACCGTCAAGCCAAGCAAACATATCACTATCATCACCACCAATTAATACGTCGTTACCTTGGCCACCAATTAATAAATCAGCGCCTTCGCCACCCTCAAGTTGATCGTCGCCAGCATAGCCTACCAAAGCATCATCACCCGCTTCACCAGTAATGGTATTGGCAGATTCATTACCCACCAACACCTCATCACCATCTCCGCCATCAACAGAGTTACCATGAACACCAATAAGCTCTGCAGTTGTGCTATCAACCTCGCCGTCACCAATAATGCTATATTCAAATTGCTCATGAACATCGCTATCAGCGCCTTTTTGATAGACAGCATTACGCGCGTCAATACTTAAATGAAGTTGATAAAAACCGCTATCGGTATCCGAATCAGCAACAACCTGAATGTAGTAGTCGCCCTCTACTGTAGCGGTAAAGCTACCACGAGGACCTTGCCAATCTTCTTGAAACTTAGTGGTACCATTATCGGTTCCTAAAAGGTTGCCATTTGCATCATAAATAAACGCGTCCACCTTAACTCGCTCAGTACCTGAAATTGTGGCCATGTTTGCCCACAAAGTTTCCCCTTCTGCAAGAGTCACTTTAATCCAATCTTCATCAGCTGAGGTAAGTGGATCGCTATCGTTGACTAACTCACTTTGATAAGTGTAAGAATACCCACCACTAACAATCTGCGGGATATTACCGTCATTAAGACTAAACAAGGACCGGTCACTCAAATCGACTGTATTATGACCATTGAAATCAACAAAGCTAACGTCGGCTTCAGTACCAATTATCGATAAAGCCTCAGTTTCGAAGTTACTATCGTGGATACCAAGACCTACCCCGTCATTTGAGTCAAACAGGATTTCATCACCGGCTGTCACTGCCCCCCCCACAGCCGTTCCAACTTTATCTAAAGAAATCCCCGCACCACTATCGTTCCAGAGCAAGGCTAAACTTGGTACGCTAATTGTGCTACTACCATCTTGGTTTGTAATAATAACATCACGATTAGCATCAACCACCGATTCAAAAACAGTATTTATTTCAATATTTACCGAATGAGAATCACCATCAAAATCGGTAACTGCTACGGTAAAGTTTTCTTGCTGTCCCCAGCCATCACCTCCAACATCCAACTCATAAGAATAGGCTCCAGTGGAGAAATCAAGCAGTAACAAACCACCTAAGGCAGTTGATACGCTAATGGTTTTAGGCTGCTCAGGGTCGGCATCAGGATCATAATTGTAGGTTGTACCGTCAATAGTGATGGCACTAACATAACCGTCATCAGCCCCGACCATAAACCCATCAGTAGAAGCTGTTTCCAATAAGCCTAAAGAGGCGTCTACTTCAGCCTCTAGGTAGCTTTCTACAAGTGTAGTAGAGAGATCATTTACATTATCAACGATAAAGGCAAACTCATCATTTGAAGAATCCGATGCCACGTCTTTGAGCACGTCCAAATCAGCTTGGCCGATACCAATTCCATAACTGGTATCGATATTGTTTGCAACAAACGAGTCCCAAGCTTGCAAGCCGTTTTCACCATTATAATCAGCTACATCTTCTAAACGGTGACCAAAGTTTGGTTCACCATCTGAAATAAAGTACAACAGAGTATTGTCAGCATCAGGTTGCATATCTACTCCGCTACTGGCTATCACTTCATTAAGAGCAGCGTCATAATGTGTGCCTCCGCCCGAACTTAAGTCTTCAAGGAATGCTAATGCCTCCGCGACGTTGTCACTTATCCAGCCACTGCTTATAACCGAGTCTGAAAAGCCAACTATTTGCACATTTACGTTGCCAGCGGCATCAGCTTGCTCGATTAAGTTAGACAAGGCGTCTACTGCTATTTGCAAATAATCGAGACCATCTCCATGTTCACCGTTAGTCATACTCGCTGATGTATCTAATACCAATACTAAATTGGTGGTAACCAGTAGCGGACTAGACTCCAAGCTATGCGAAACATTACTACCCACCGGAGCATCATCAACGATACTAACTTCTAACTTAGCTTGAGTAGCGAAGCCCTCTGCGGGATTACTCACAACATAATCGAAGCTTTCGGTGACGCTATCACCTTTAAGACTTGACGAGTTCAATTGGTACTCGTAATCGCCTTTGGAAAAGCCGTTGTAGTCTTCGGTATAAACCGTTAGCGAGCCTTGTTCAGTATCAACGCTAATCACACCATTTACGTCAGCAGTGTTCACTCCACCATCATAACCGATACTAGAAATGTCTAAGCCATCAACCACCCCACCATCATTACTGAGCAAGTTACCCGTTGTTAGCGTAGCAGCTACGCCCGCGTCCGAACCAGTATCTAAACCAGCTTCAAATACTTGCGCTGAATCATTAACGAGATCAACGACATTTCCAGATACACTAGCTGAACTTTCAGCGCCAAATTCGTCCTGTAAAACATAAGTAAAATCAACTGAGCCATTACCATCTGCATTAGCGGTAAAACTAATTACTCCTGCCGCTGTCACGTTAACAACGCCATTAGCTACAGCAATATCTTGCGCAATTCCAGGGGTAAGTTCTGTGCCGTTAATTGATTTAATGCTTATCGCATCACCTTCCAGATCTCTATCGTTAGCCAACAAATCTAACTGGACAGATTCAGAAGGCGCTACATTTGAGAAATCATCGTCTTGAGCATCTGGCGTGTCATTATCTGGTCTTAAATCTAAGCTGGCACTACCGTCTACCGTTTGCGGGTCACTAGCGCCATTAGTACTGCCATTGTCGGTGATGTCGTAGCT
>NZ_JAUORQ010000020.1:0-45995 GCF_030548085.1 Agarivorans sp. 2_MG-2023 | reverse complement strand
GCGAGTTGAGTGAATTTATCAACTATCCATTGTTTGCGGTGGTTAAAGTTACTACCACTTGCTCGGTCCTCGCCACACAAAAACGCTCTGCGCACACAGCGGCAAATGCAGTGGTAGTAGGGCGTGCTGTCTAAACAGATCTGTTGTTCACGTGCTCGGGTCATAACAGCACCTCTAGGGCTTGGGGTGTACTTAAAGCCTAGAAGTGCTGTTGGGAACTGTCAAAAAGACTTGGGTGTCCTTTATTTTTTCTTTATTTTTTATATTTTTATTTTTTGTCACATGCTAAATCCACTCTTCCAATCGGATTTTGTAGTAGGATCAGCCCTCATTTCCTCAATAAAAAACAAGCATGCAGAGCTTTCGTCCTTAAAGTTCTCCTTATCTACTTGCTGACCACGCTCGCTATAAAAAACACACCAGCCGTTCTCTTCAAGCCTTAGACATAAGGCTTCGTCAGCCAATTCCTCATCAAGCGAATAAGTTGAAGGCTTAAAATTTTCTTTGCTCAAGGTATCTCTTAGCTCATCTTTATTCATCGCCAGCCTCCTACTTTATGACGCGTTCTAATTGACCACTCTTAACAAGATCTTTCACAGATGCAGGTAATTTAATTTGTTCACCATACCCAGGCATATCAAATGCTGGCGCCGCTGGGCCAACTCGAGCGTTATCGACTTCTACAACCCTGTATACGTTTAAGTTACTCGTATCTGTTCCCGGTCGTAGTGATAAGCTTTCAGGCTTAGTCCCCAAAGGACTCACAAATGTACCGCGCTCACTGCCGACTCGTCCAATTAGCTCACCCGGCTGCAAAGAGTCAATACGATCTGCACCATAAACAAAGCCATCATTCTTTGGCCAATCCCATACAACATTATCTGCACCATATTTGTCTGACAAATATTGATTCCAGTGCGCCCCGGAAATGTTGTCAGCACTGTCTGGAACTACGCTAAACTTCGCTGTAATACTATCTACTGAATCCGAAACTTTATTATACGCACGGGAGAATAAATCACCACCCCATTGCTTCAAAGAATCGGGGACCAACTTTCCGCCAAATCGGTCGACAAAGAGACCAGCACCGCCAAATAGCACTCCTTCTGCGGCTCCTGCCCAGCCGCCACCTTTAAAGCCATTCTCTATTGCTAGGGCGAATTCTGAGGCGCCATGTACCATCCACTCCTGAGGTGTTAAGTAAACACCACCTAAAGCCCCTGAGTTCATAGGGTCGTTTCGCCAAGCCTCAAACTCAGCGTCAGATAGCATCCCTGTGCCTGCCGTGGAGAGTCCATTCCTCGCCATCTCTTGTTCAAATTTTTCCATGAAGTTTGGCGCGGTTTCGCCATACTCCCCGGTTGTTGAAGCGTATAACCCCCGATTTTGTGGGCCTGTTCCATCTACATATTTATTGAGGTATTGAATTTCTCTTCGCTGTTCAACTTCCGCTCTATGCGCTGCTTGTTGATATTCTCTCGCCACACTATTACCAATCATGTTACCAAAGGCATCAGTAGCTATGGCTGACCATTCGCGTTTACCGCCTATGCCCATCCACTGCCTTGCTACATTATCGGCCGCGCCGCCAGCAAACGATGATATGAAGTCGGTAGCCATTTCGTTACCTTGAAGCTGCCCGCCATACTGTCCCGCAATAGAGCCCGCCACGCCCGCAGCCATGCCTTTCCAGCTAAAGCTGCCGTCGTCGAGGATTTTGTTGGTTAAGTAGTTACCAGCAGTTTGCGCTGCAGCTTTAGTGGCGATGTTGCCAATAGTACCAACCGCATCTACCTTATCTGCAAGTGTTCCTGCGATGGCTCCGACTCCAGCTGCCAATGCGCCCCTAGCGCCAGCCTTAAGAACGGCCCCCATATCGAAGCCGTCCTGAATCCCTAGGGCAATGCCAACCACTTGGCCGGCTGCATTGCCGGCGGCAGCGCCTAAGCCTGCAGCGGCTATTTTCAGTGCAGGGCCAGCTCCCGTGCCAGCTGTGTAAACAGCCACAACTACCGCGACTACAATGGCTACAACGGCCACAATCATTTGCGCACAGCCGGTATCACTTGGTGGAGGTGCTACCGCTTCGGCATCGGTTTTGCCTATGACATCACTAGGGTTATAAGGCTTAAAGGTGTCGCTGGTATTGTGTACGTTGCTATTCACCGTAGGAATAGTCAGGCTCATACCTTGCTTTAAGCTAGCCGTTGGCTCAATAGCGTTAGCATCGGCAATCATGTACCACAGTGAGCCATCGCCCCATAGTTTTTGAGCAATGCCTTTTAGCGTGTCGCCATTATTAACCGTGTAAGTACCGGGTGCCGCCTGTTGCATTTTAGAGGCTTCAACATAGTTGCTCTCAAAGTTACTGTCAGACAGTGAGCCGGTATCGCCGAGTACGTTGCCATTGGCGTAGTAGTAATCTTGCATCTTGGTGCCGTCACGGCGGAACAGTACTTGCCCGTCACGGTTGTTAATCAGCATGCGGTCGTGACCTTTGGAGCGGGTATTAGAGCCGCGCACATACAAGAGCTCACCAAAACGGTCGTAGTAATTAGTGACATTGTTAGGCGTCCACTGATCACGACCGGTGCTCATGGTCGAGCTGGCTTGCTGGTAGCCTTCAAAATAGTTATAGGTTTTTTTGTGGGTTTCACTATGGCTTAAGTAATCACCACCAGTGGTCATTAATTTTACATCCTGGCGATAGACCTTAACGCTATAGCCAGTGTTGTTACCGGCATCGTCATATTTGCCCGAGTAATCAACGTACGAAACGACCCTTAAGGCTGTTTTATTAAAGACTTTCACGACATATTCATTACTCCCATAACCGCCACCACGGGTTTCGTTAACGTGCAAATCTCGTAGGTTATAATTGGTTTGTCGTTTTAGCTGGGAGCCATTTCCCCAGCTGTAAGCGGTTCGGCCAATGGTTGAACCCTGTTGAGTACTACTATTAAAGGTGGAATGGCTATTACCTTCACCTTTTTTAGTGGCATAAGTGTATTGGTTGCTTAATCGGCCCAAGCTGTCATAGCTGCGTGAGCTTAACAGTGCGATATTGGTAGGCAAGTAGCTGCTACTAGTATTTTTACGTATACGCGTTTTGGTCAACAACGCTGAGTTATAGAGGTATTCGTAGCGCTCGTGGTTATATTTTGAGCCGTCTCGTTGTATTTCTTGCGTTCGGCGGTCTAGGTTGTCGTAGCTAAAGTGACGTGTGCCGTCTTTATAGCCACCTGCTAAACTTGATGCATTAGCATAAACAATGCGGTTAGCTGCGTCATAGGTGTAGTAATAGTCTTTTGTTTCAAGGCTAGCATTGGTAGTGGTTTTGTATACTTCTGCGCGTACCTTGCGGCGATTTCCCATAGCATCGTATTGATAAGATAGACTGCGTAAGCCAGAGGTTTTAGTGATACTTGGTGGCACATATGCACTACCATAGCTGGCGCTAGACCCATCCATAATTTTAGGGGTGTAAGTCGCTTGCGGTGAGGTCACCTTAACAAGCTGACCTTTGGCGTTATAGCTATTGGTAGTGGTTCTCGTAAAGCTATATATCAGGGTTTCTGAACCAGGCACGCTTACCATATTGCCGCCGTATTGGTGCTTCTCTAAGTAAGAGTAATTACGGGTATATTTGCGGTAAGAACTGTGTTTTTCGGTGAGGCGGTTACCCATCTTATCGTAGGTATAACTACTCGACTCATTTTGCAGCAAGCCACTAACAGAGGTGAATGTTGCATTCCATTGGGTGGTTTTAGCTCTGCCTAGCAAATTGGCAACGTCGTCCCAGCCATCGGTGCCGGTGCGAGAGATGGTTTTTAACTTGCCGTTTTCGTAGTAGCTGTAGGCTTTAATGTTGTTGCCGTTAGTTTCGCGGTAAACCTGCTTGTGGCCGTTTAAACTTAGTGTCGTGGTTCGCCCGGCTAAGTCGCGGCGTTTGGTGACATTGCCATAGGTATCAAACCACCAGTATTGGTAGCGGCCATCTGCATTTGTTTGTTTGTACTTTCTATTTAACGAGTCATAGTAGTATTTGGTGACTACGCGCTCTAGGTTGCGGGTGGCGATTACATTGCCACTGGCATCGTATTTGGTATAAACAGTATTACTGCTGTTTTCGCTGGTCCCGGTAATGTCTTTAACTCTTCTACCTGCTTGATCATAAGCATAGGTGCGAGTTAAGCCGTAGCTGTAATAACTCCCCGAGCTACTAATTAGACCTTCACGGGTGACAAGGCCGCGTTTGTTGTATTGGGTACGGCTATATTGATTGAGGGCATTTTTTGTATAGGTTTTATTGCCGTAGGCATCGTATTTGTACCAAGTGACGGCACCAATTTCGTTACGCTCCCAAGATAATAAACCTGCACTGTCGTAGGACCAAGTGCGTACTTTGCCTAGGGCGTTGGTTAAGCGGACTTGGTTACCGAGCTTGTCGTAGTGGTAACTTTGCGTTGCTGCTTTGTTTACCTCTGTGGCGCTATTGCCAACGATAGTTTTAACAGTGGGTAATTGCTCCCACACTACTTGGTTGTTTAAGTTGTAGCGCTGATAAGTGACACCACCCAAAGCGTTAGTGCTTTTAATCACATTCCCCCAGCGGTCAAACTGCTGTTTGGTAATGGGGGTTTGAAATGCTGATTGGCTATTATTTCTAAAACGCGGTAAGCGTTGTTCGGTTAAACGGCCTAGCTTGTCGTAAATATTGTAGGTGGTGTAGTCATCTTGCGTGGTTGCTGTACTGCCGACTAAGACGTGCTTGGTCATTTTGCCCGATAAATCGAATAGCATGGTGCTGGTATCACCATTGCTTTCACGCTTGCCGGTCATTTGACCCGCTTTGTTATAGGAGTAATAGTAGCTGAGACTGGTGTTTTTACCCGAGGCGTCAATTTCGCCAAAGGCATTATAGCGAGAGGTATCACCGCGGCCATTTACTGCGGTATAGGTTTGGTTGCCGCGTTTGTCATAGTTATAAGTTTTGGTTATGGTGTAGTCGTTTTGGGTATCGCCTGTCCAATAAGTGTAATTGTTATCTATTCGAACAGCTTCAGATTTTACATTACCTTTTTGGTCATATTTGATGTCGGTATTTATACCGTCACCATTGGTTATTTGAACCTGACGGCCGAGTGCATCTAGCTTGTAATGAGTATAAAAATGCCCAGTTTTACCTGAAGAGTCTTGGTCGTGCTGACGGCTTAGATCACCATGAATGCTATAAACAAAACGCGTGGTATGACGGCCCGTTAGAGAGCTAAAACCAGTATTGCCATAGGCAACGTAGTGAGCTTCCCCGTGCTTAGCTGTTTGACGCCCGAGAGCATCATATTCGTAGATTGTGATACCACCCGCGGCATTGGTTTCTGTTTTAACGTTGCCTACTGCATCGTAGCTAGTTTTGGTAATAAGGGTGCCTGTGGCGCCACCTAAATCCCCATTGGTATAAAAGTTATGACTACCCGCACTGTTTGCATCCCAGCGATTCTCTTGGGTTTTTCGGCCTAGCGCGTCATAGGTATAGCTGGTATATCTGTCGTAGCCAATACTTGCTGTTCCACCCGTTCTTCTGGAATAGCCAGAGGTAGAGATAGAGGTGGCGGTATAGGCATATTCATGTTTTTGGCGCATTTGGCCAAATTCGTTGTAAAAGTACTCTGTGAGGTAACCTAGGGCGTCGGTTTCGGCGCGTTTTTGACCATCGTTATTGTAATAGAAATGTTTATCTGCCCACGCATCGTAGTCTATACGGGTGCGCTCTCTAGTCACTTGGCCAAACTCGTTATAGGTGTATTGAGTTTCTGGAACTACGGTTTTAACGCCGACACCTGAGTCGTAAATGGTAATAGCATCACTCACCACTTTGGTTACTCTGCCTTGGCGATCAAAGTAGCGGGTTAAGCGGCGGTCATTGCTATTGGTGCTAATACGGCTTGCGGCCAAACTCTCTGAAATAGTGTAACCGTCACCAATACCGGATAAGTTGAATTTGTTGTTATAACGAATGACTTGAACCGTGGAGTAACCGACATTAGTTTCACCATACTTGTATTCAGTGACATACGCGTCTTCGTCTACTTCGTAACGGACTCGACCTAGCTTGTCGTAAACTTTATAGGTGTTAGCGCCCATCTCATCTTTTTGAGCAACCGCTAAACCGAGCGCATTGTAGGTGATGGTTTTGGTGAGGCGTACTCTACCTGAGCCACTGGTGAAATGTACTTTACCATCGCTACTACTAAAGTATCCGGGCAGCAGAATTTTTGTTTGGCGATTAGCGGCATCGTATTGATACTCGGTGGCGCGTTGGTCGGTAGTGCCGTAACCTTCAATTCGTTTGGTTAAATTGCCGTTGTTGTCATAGTAAAACCTGGTGTCTGGGCGGGTCGTCTTTAAGGTTGAATTGCTAAGGCTGTGATAAATACTAGGAGCTAGTTCGCGGGTTAAGCGATTGCTACTGTCGTAGTAGTAGTTCCAAGTTTTGCCATTTTTGTTAGTAAACGAGGTTTTATTACCATTTACATCGTAGGTGTACGATTCTTTTTTGCCAAGGGCGTCGGTAGTGGAAGTTAGGCGACCTGCGTTGTCGTAGGTGTATTGGGTGATCCGGTTGCCGGTTTTGGCATTAGCACCTAACCAACTGGCCACACCGCTTTCAGTGCTCCACGTACCAGTGAACTTTTTAGCATATTGAATAGTTTTAGTAACTTGACCAAGCGCGTTAAACACTGATTCTTGTACATAGCCTAAGGCGTCTTTGCTGAAGCGTGCGCGGCCTAACTCATCAAAAAGCGTTGCTGTTGTTCTATCTGAGGAACTGGCACCGCTGCGTTTACCAACGGTTACGCCTACTTGATTGCCAAAGGCGTCATATTGATATTTGGTTAAAGTATCATCTGCTGAAATGGCGGAAGTATTACCGTAATTAACAACTGTGTTAACTTCACCGCGAGCGGTGTAGGTGTAATCAGCAATATTGCGGAGCCCACCAGTTGTTTTCCACATATCGGTACGCTGAATTTCGCCAAAATCATTATATGTGTAGTCAGTCAACAGGCCTTTAGCGTTAAACTCGCGGGTTTTTAGTCCGCGGCGGTCATAGGTAATGCTGTATGTGCGGGCATCTAAACCATGATCGCGAGCTGCGTTTAAGCGAGATGTTAATGTGCTGTTTATTGCACCACCTGACAAGCCGGAAAGGCTAATTCTTTTGGCAAATTGCCTAGTCTCGCTAACTTGTCCAAAGTTGTCATAGCTGGTTTCTGACACTTCACCAAGAGGATTGACGCTGTGTGTTAGTCGCCCTAATGTATCGTAGAAAAACAAGGTTTTATGATTACGCCCATTAATCGCTTGGGTTTTTCTACCCGCACTATCGTAAACATAAGTGGTTGATTGTGAACCTTGAGTTGTTTTAGTGAGTTCGCCAAATTTGTTGTAAAGATTAACAATACTGGTACTGCCATTGCTTTGGCTAAGCAGTTGACCCACTTTGTTATAGCTGAAAGTGGTGCTCACGCCAACTGGGCTTACGGTGGTTTTTACCTCACCGGTTTTGCCGTAGTCTGTGCGAGTGCTTATTCTATTTGATGTACCACCAGCGTAACTTTGCAGACTTGCGATTGAAGTGGCTGAGCTAATATTGGCGCTAATCGCACTCTTATATTGATAATTGAACTGACGATTAGAGTACTCATCATAGACAATCTCATTTAGTTCGCCTTCCGCATTTACAGTCGCTCTTAAACGTTGCGTGCCGTCGTAATAGTTAAAGCTGTGGCGGTCGTCTTGGTGAGCGCTTGGTCTTAGCTGGCTAAGTGAGCCAGAGGCTCGGTAACTGCTATTGGTGGCATTTTTGTATGCAATGTTTTCAACTAACAAACCTTGGGCATTGTACTTGCGCTCGCTTAAATAGCCGGCAGCATCTAAGTGGGCGATTTGCTTGCCAGTTAAATCGTAAAAGAAGCGCTGGGTGCGTGAGCCCATGGTGGTTTTTATTACCTGACCGGCACTGTTGTAGTAAGAGGTACTTACTTTGCCTTCACCATCTGCGCTAGTTAGTTGGTTGCCTGCCTTGTCGTAGGTAAATACGTTTACTCTATCTTTAGCACTATTTGCAGCTGGCTTAAATTGGCTGATGTGAGTTTTAGTAACGGTGGTACCGTTAAACCAGCTGGCTGTGCTAGTGTGGTTCCAGTACGCTTTAGTGCTAGCAACTTGCCCTGCGGTGTTATAAAGCGTTTCTGTCACTAAGCCATCATGGCCGACTATGGCGTTTTGTCGCCCTGACTCATCATAAAAATAGAAGGTGCGTTGGCCAGTGGGTGATTGTGTCATGGCCACTTGGCCGTTAGCATTGTAGTAAGTGCGCGCTATACGGTGAGTACTACCGTATGAAGTATCAATACTGCTTAGCTTACCTGCGGCATCAAATACCGAGGTAGTGATTTTGCCCTCGGCGTTAGTGACCTTAACGGTGTTACCGCTATAAACCGTTGAACTTGAGTAATTATTGCCATTGGTCACTTTAGTGACGCGACCCTCTCCATCGTAGGCATAGCTAGATATTGTGTTTACGCCATTTCGAACCGCGATAGATTGCAGTAGTTGGCCGTGTTGGTCGTATACAAATTTGGTGCGAATGGCTGCGCTGTTGAAGGTACCTGCACCACTGGTTGTGGTAGTGGCGTAAGAGCGGGTCTCTGTAAGTTGATCGCGCCCATCGTAGTAATAATCGGTTCTACTGGTTAGTGTTTTATTTTGGGCGCCTCGCCAGCTCTCTAATTGGCTATAGCTAAGTTGGCTTGTAACAGATAAAGCAGCCACATCATATTTGGCTTGTTGATATTGAATGGTGGCGTGTTTTGTACCTACTGCATTGTAATGGTGCGAGGTCACGCGCCCTTCAGCATCTACCACAAAGCTAAGATGCTTTTCACTATCATAAACATAGCGTGTGGTGCTTGGTGTAGTGGTTTTGTTGAGATACACGGTTTCACTCAGCAGCAGCTTGCCACTATAGCGCCATTCCGTTTTATTGCCTTCGCCATCAATAGCGCTGGCACGGTTACCTGCGCTGTCGTAGGTATATTTGGCAACGTCATAGCCAGTACTGGCATTATGTACCCGAGTGAGGTGGTCTTTGCTGTCGTAGTAGAAGCGTGTATCTAAGCGACGAGCAGAGGTATTCAAACTACTGGTGCTAGGGGTGAGAGTGCGAGTTAGGCGATTATCGTTGGCAGTGTCAAAGTAGTAGGTCCAAGTGCGATTAAAGCCATCTTTGATGTTGGTGTAACCACTACCATAGCTATAAGTTAATTTGTGGCCAGTACCATCGGTGACAGTGGCAATTTTGCTGCCCGTGTAAGTAAAGCTGACCTTGCTGCCATCACTTTGGTTTACTTCTCTAATGCGAGTGCTTGAACCATCATAAAGATAGTTGGTGGTGAAACTGTCACCGGTTAGTGCGGTTTTTACTTTGGTTAAGCGCTGTGCACTGTCGTAGCTGTAATCGACTTGGCTTGTCCAGCTACCGTTAGCATAGGTAGTTAAGCGAGACATTTTGCCCGATGGGCCGTTGTATTCAAACGCCATACGTTCGCCATTGCCAAACTTAATACTCGTTAGCTTGGTACCGCTATAGGTATAAGTTCTTGCGTTACCATCAGCATCAGCAGAGGAGATCAAATAACCGACGCTATTGTAAGTATCTTTAGCGCCCGTTTTTAGGTTGGTATAAACATAGTTACTGCCCGACTTAGTGATTTGACCTACTTCATCTTCACCGTTGGTATTCTTAAACACACTGCCGCTAAGGGAGTAGGTTACAGTGCTTGAATCACCTCGGCGTAAGGTGATGCTACTGCTGGAAATCGAACTAAGTTGGCGTTCGAAACCAAAGCGCCACCCGTTGGCGTCTGAATCATTCCATGCACCTTGGCTGTTGTAGGTTCTTTCTGCAATGATATCTAAGCCACGGCCAACCAAAATCTCATCATGGTCGGTAAGTACTAAGTTACCGGTACTGGCATTGACATAGTTACCTATACCACCTTGTCTGAGTGATGCGTTACCCGAGCTAAAGTGGCCAGATAAGTGATTTAAAGAAGAGTCGGCCAAACCTAAATCGCGACCAAACATCAATGCTGTCATGCTGAAATCCCTGTCAATATCCTGTCGTCAATCGCTACGCCGGTTGCGAGTGACAAAAACTGTTTCTAAAAGAGTTATCAAGCGAGATTTTTATTTGTTAAGGACTAATTTGAATTTTTTTAAAAAAAGTTTTTAAAGGAGGCTAAATAGGCGACGTTCTTCTTGGTTATGGCTGGGCATTTAATGGATGCTGAGGTGTTTAGTTTTAGCCCAGTAATCGTATTCCTTGCTTTCCCCGTGGTTCAGATTGGTATACTTAAAACCGTCTAACCAGTCTTTGTCCAGTTCTTCAAAGTTAAGATCATGTTTTCCACAATAAACAAGCAGGTGCTTTTGAGCAGATATCCAGATCGAATAATTGGATTTTGAGGTGGTTTGGTCTTTGATATCAACTTGCTGCTGAAAGTAGTCGATAAAACTGGCTTCTTGTTTTGTTCTATCTTCAAAACCATGCTTTTGAGATTGCCATTCAACCAGTCGTTTTCCCTTGATGGTTTCAGCTAGAAGCAGATGTTCTTTGTTATGCTGGCATTTTTGAGATGTTTTTGTTTACTCTAAGTGTACGTTTTTCAATAGAAATTTTCATTTTAGTCCCCAATTGGGGACCATAATTAGAAAACAATGAAAACTAACGAACAGTGATATCTAATAAAATCAGTAAGTTAGTTGCCGTTAATTTCCCTTATTTGCCCACTTTACTTTCCGATACAGAAACTAGTGAAAATACGGCTGAGTAGATCGTCTGAACTGAACTCACCGGTAATTTCACTTAAATGTTGCTGAACCAATCGCAGTTCTTCGGCTAATAGCTCGCCGGCTTGGTAAACCTCTAACTGGGTTTTACCATTATCCAGGTGCTCAGAGGCTAGCTCTATGGCATTAAGGTGTCGGCGCCTAGCCATAAAGCCCCCTTCCATATTGCCTTGAAAACCCATGCATTCTTTTAGGTGGTCTTTTAGTTCTATTAAACCAAGTTCAGTTTTGGCGGAGAGTTTATACACCGGGTGACCATGATCCATGACCACGTCTAAGTTTTCGCCTGTTACATCGGCTTTATTACGAACTACTGTCATGCCTATATTAGTGGGCAGTTTTGCTACAAATTCAGGCCAAATTTTCACGGGGTCTAATTCTTCGGTGGTGGTGCCATCCACCATAAACAATACCCGATCAGCATTATTGATTTCTTCCCAGGCGCGCTCTATACCAATTTGCTCTACTACGTCAGCATCTTCTCGCAAACCAGCGGTATCAATGATGTGTAAAGGCATGCCATCAATATGGATATGCTCGCGCAATACATCACGAGTCGTGCCGGCTATGTCGGTAACAATGGCGGCTTGTTTGCCCGCTAAGGCATTCAGTAAGCTTGATTTACCCGCATTTGGCCTACCCGCAATAACTACCCGCATGCCTTCTCGTAATAGCGAACCTTGGCGTGCTTGCGCTTGAACAGTACTTAGCTCATTGATTATCGCGTGTAAGTCGGTTTGAACTTTACCGTCACTTAAAAAGTCGATTTCTTCTTCTGGGAAATCGATGGCAGCTTCTACATAAATACGTAAGCGAGTGACGTTTTCTACCAAGCTGTGAATCTTGTTAGAAAATTCACCCTGTAGCGATTGTAAGGCACTTTTAGCGGCTTGCTCACTGGTAGCTTCAATAAGGTCTGCAATGGCTTCTGCTTGGGCTAAATCGAGCTTATCGTTTAGAAATGCCCGCTCACTAAACTCACCGGGGCGGGCCATTCGCAATCCGTCTATCTGGCTTATTTCGCGGATTAGCATATCAATCACTACTGGGCCGCCGTGGCCTTGTAGTTCTAATACATCTTCGCCGGTGAAGGAGTTTGGCCCTTTAAAGTACAAAGCTATGCCTTGATCTAAGGTATCGCCTTGTAGGTTTTTAAACGCTAGGTAGTCGGCATAACGAGGAGCAGGGCATTTACCCAATAATTTTTCTGCTACTTGTTGAGATAAAGGACCGGATACGCGAATAATACCTACGCCGCCACGACCAGGTGCAGTGGCTTGGGCCACAATCGTATCATTTGAATTCATGCTGACTCTCTCTGAAATTATGCGTCAAAAAAAATGCCACTCAGTTTTCACTGAATGGCATTTTAGCATTGTAGCTAAACTTTGTGCTTAGCGTTTATGCAGGCCGTTTTTCTCTAGGTTACGGTAAATAATGGTTTGCTGAATCAGCGTTACCACGTTACTCATTAGCCAGTAAAGTACTAGACCAGCTGGGAACCATAAGAAGAATACGGTAAAGATAACAGGCATAAATTGCATAATCTTAGCCTGCATTGGGTCAGCAACCGTAGTTGGCGACATCTTCTGAATGAAGAACATGCTCACACCCATTAGCACTGGCAAGATGTAGAACGGGTCTTGAACCGATAGGTCGGTAATCCAACCAAAGAACGGCGCATGACGCAGTTCTACGCTTTCCATTAATGACCAATACAATGCAATGAAGATAGGCATTTGCAACAAGATAGGGAAACAGCCACCTAAGGGATTAACCTTTTCTTTCTTGTAGAGTTCCATCATGCCTTGCGACATTTTCTGACGGTCGTCACCATACTTCTCACGTAGTGCTGCCATTTTTGGCTGTAGCAAACGCATTTTCGCCATTGAGGTGTATTGCGCTTTAGTTAGCGGGTACAACAAACCTTTAACGGTGAAGGTAATCAGGATAATAGCTACACCCCAGTTGCCTACAAAGCTATGGAAGAACTTAAGCAACTTAGATAGTGGTTGAGCAATAAACCATAACCAACCGTAATCAACAGTAAGATCTAGGTGCTTAGCTGATTCAGCCATTTGTTCTTGAAGCTTAGGACCCACCCACAATGCACTGCTTAACTTAGCACTTTGGCTAGGCGCAACGGTTTGTACAGGAGCTTTATAACCCATGAACACAAAACCATTGTTGCTGTTAGAGTACAGTTGATTGGTGTCGCCAGCATTTGGTAGCCAAGCCGTTACAAAGTAATGCTGCATCATGGCAACCCAACCACCTGTAGTGGTTTCACTTAGGTTAGATTTTTTGATGTCTTTGATGCTGTACTTAGAGTAGCGCGTAGACTCACTTGAGTATGCGCCACCGCGGTAAACAGGCATTACCATACTAGAGCTATGCTCTTTTTCGGTTTGCTTAATTTGGCTGTAAAGTTGCAGACTTAAAGCGTTGTCACCATTGTTGGTCACATCAAAATCTACTTTAACGTCGTAGCTACCGCGGGTAAGGGTAAAGCTTTTAGTAAAGCTACTGCCGCTTTCGTCTTGGTAAGTAAAGGCTACTACCAATTCATCGCTGCCATCGGTCATTTCAAAACTGTCGCTGCTTACTTGATAAACAGGGCGACCGTTGGCGTTTGCGTCTGGGCCATCACGACCAATCAAACCGCTTTGGGCGATGTAGGTAAAATTCGGGTTTTCTTCAAGTAGCACAAACGGGTCTGCAGAGTCTTCTTCTATTGGGTAAGCCAATAGCTCAGCACTTACTACATCACCGCCTTGAGCGCTAATTTTAAGTTTTAATACGTCTGTCGTTACAGTGATTAACTGACCCGCCGAAGTGGCTTGAGTTAAGTCTGAATCGTCGTGAGATAATGCACTGGCTGGCACATCACTATTTGCATTCGCACCAGTTGCGTTAACAGTATTGGTGGCAGTTGCTACTACAGGCTGTGGGCCGTAGTCTTTTTGCCATTGCTGATATATAAGAAAACTTACAAACAGCAACCCAATTATCAGTAAATTGCGTTGAGATTCCATAATATTAGTTAATCACTATTTGTTTTTTCGGAACCTGGAACCGGATCGTGTCCGCCAGGATGTAGAGGATGGCATTTTAATAGACGTTGGCTTGCTAACCAACAACCTTTTATCACACCGTGCAAATTAATTGCTTCAATCGCATAGTCTGAACACGATGGCGTAAATCGGCAGCGCGGGCCAAGTAGTGGACTTATCACATATTGATAAGCCTTTATCGGCATAATTGCGATTATTCGCAACGGCGCGTTAGTCTTCGCCATGATTTCTCCAGAAGCTTCATCAATTCTTGATTACTTAAATCTGAAATACCGTTCTTGGAAATAACCACAATGTCTACTGCAGGTAATTGATGCTGATGCAGACGAAAGCTTTCTCTTGCTAAACGCTTAATACGATTACGACCTACAGCGAGTTTAATACTTTTTTTGGAAACAGCTAAACCCAAACGAGGATGAGAGAGAGTATTGGTTTTTGCAAGGATGGTGAGTTGAGGAGTACCCACACGAACGGGGTTGGAGAATACGTGTTTAAAATGCATGGGAGTTAACAAACGTAACTCCCTGCCAAAAGTTTGTCTTTGCACTTAATTATGCAGACAAACTTGCGCGACCTTTAGCGCGACGACGTGCCAAAACTTGGCGGCCGTTTTTAGTTGCCATGCGAGCGCGGAAACCGTGGCTACGCTTACGCTTTAATACGCTTGGTTGAAAAGTACGTTTCATATTTATTACTCTTGCTAGCTAGTTTTTTACTGTACAGTCGGTGCAATTAACCAAAATGGTAGGCGCACCGGGTAAAAAAGAGGCGAAATTCTAATCATTCGCCACTTCTAAGTCAAACGAAATATCGCTTAATCTTAAATACTCTTTTTCAAAAGATCCTTTGGATCTTGGGCGGCATTATAGTGCTCCTATATATAGGTGCAACAGATCTATTTAATTAGACTTCGCCGCGCTTTACAATTCGAGAGATAAACTGTTGAGTTCTGGGATCTTTTGGGCTGTTAAATAGTTGCTCTGGGCTACCTTGCTCTACGATTGTCCCGTCACTCATAAATACCACTCGATCCGCTACTTCTCTTGCAAAGGCCATTTCATGGGTGACAATAATTAGGGTTTGCTTTCGCTGGGCCAGTTTTTTTATCAAGGCCAGCACTTCGCCCACCCATTCAGGATCAAGTGCCGAGGTGGGTTCATCAAACAAAATGGCTTTGCTATGGGTGGCCATTGCTCGACCAATACCTACTCGTTGCTGTTGACCACCCGAAAGTTGGCTAGGGTAATGTTTAGCTTTATCCGCTAAACCAATGTCGCTTAAGATCTCTCTGGCTGTATTCAGTGCTTCCACTTTCGGTTGTTTCCAGACAGTAATTAACGCTTCGGCGATATTCTGCTCAGCATTTAGATTGGCAAACAAGGAGTAGTTTTGAAAAACAAAAGACAACTTCCTGCGTAATGCCAATACATCCTGTTGTTGATGATGCTTTGCCTCAACATTCAAATTGTCGACACTAATGGTTCCTGAGTCTGGTTGCTCAAGGTAGTTAATGCAGCGCAAAAAAGTAGATTTACCCGTTCCAGAAGGCCCGATGATAGCGACAACTTCGCCCTCTTTAACCTCTAAATCGATGCCGTTAAGCACTGTTTGACCATCAAAGGCTTTACTAAGGTTGGATACTTTAATCATACTAATAAGCCTTGGATAATCGTTTTTCTGCTACGTTTTGTAGCTGGGTAAACACGGCCACTACCGCCCAATAAATAAGTGCAACAGCTAAAAATGATTCAAAGAACTTAAAGCTACTTGAAGCTTCCATTTGCGCTTTGGCCATGATCTCGGCAACCCCTAAAGTGAAGGCTAAAGAGGTGCTCTTAATCATATCAATAAGGTAGTTCATTAAAGACGGCAACGCGGTACGTAATGCTTGCGGTAATACCACTCTGCGCAGCGCTTGCAGGCGTGTCATGCCAAAAGCATAGCTAGCATCCCACTGGCTTTTATCAATAGAGTTTATTGCTGCTCTAATGCTCTCTGCTTTATATGCCGAGAAATGCAGGCTTAAACCTATGACCGATGCGCTAAAGGCGTCTAAGCCAATCAGTATTGGGAATACTTGTGGTAAACCGTAATACAAAATAAACAGTTGGACTAACAATGGAGTACCACGGAAAAACGAGATAAACACCACTGCAAACTGGTTGAGCACTGGCAACTTAAATACCCTAAATAGGGCTAAGATTAAGGCCAGTATTAACGCAAAAACGGCTGCAATAGCAGCCATTTCCATGGTTGTTCCCAAATACTTAAACAGTATTGGGAACAATTCCATCATGTAGTTAAAGTCAAAAGTTGACATTATTTGGTGATGTCTCCGTCAAACCATTTTTCAGATATTGCGCTTAGGCTACCATCTTGCTGCATTGCTTCTAAGCTAGCATTTACTTTTGCTTGTAAGGCTTGGCCTGCTTCGTTGTTTTTGAAAGGCATCGCGTTTTTAATGGTTTCGAAAGGCTGTCCTGCTAGCGCTAAGGGTAGACCAGATTTTTTAATCAAGGCTAAAGATGATACTCGGTCCATAACAAAAGCGTCTGAGCGACCCAAGGCAACGTCTTGCTCAATGCCGGTGTCGTAGGTAGCAATATTTATTTGCTTATCGCTATCGTGTTTTCTTAATAGCTGCTCAAAGTTTGAACCTAGGTTAACTGCTACTTTTTTACCTTTAAGATCGTTAATGTCCTTTATCTCGTCGTTACCTTTACGCACAACAATTTGCGCACCGTCTACAACGTAAGGATGTGAGAACAAGTATTTGGCCTTACGCTCATCAGTAATCGTTATTTGGTTAGATATCGTATCTACTCTACCTGTTTCTAACATGCCAAATAAGCCAGAGAAGTTTGCGGTAACATATTCAACCTTCCAGTCGTTACGTTTAGCTATTTCATCCCATACATCAACTTCAAAACCTTGGAGCTTGTCTTGCTGAACAAAAGTGAAGGGGAAGTAACGACCAGACATACCCACTTTAACGGTATCTTGAGCAAATGCTGACCAAGGACTTAGGCTAACCAGCAGTAAAGCCATTAGTAATCGTGATTTATTTAGTAGTTTCATTTCGATTCTTCTATTCAGCGAGTAGTGTATGGCAAAAAATTCTAGTTCATAGATGATATTTGCACAAATACGCTGTTGTTATATCAAATAACCAAGCTGTTATGTGGTGACCAGAATGTTATTCACATATTTGTTATCTGCTTGTGAATAATTCATAAGAAACCTAGAGTTTAAGCGGCTTCCGTTATAAAATAGACGGTCTTTTTGGTGATAACGCGGAGTCGCGAGTGAGTGGGTCTCTTTGGCAACAAATCTTAGTACGTTTACAAGATGAATTGCCGGCAACAGAATTTAGTATGTGGATCCGACCACTTCAAGTAGAACAAGATGCAGAGCTATTGGTGTTGTACGCACCAAATCGTTTTGTACTCGATTGGGTAAAAGATAAATACCTGATTCGTGTGAACGCCTTGCTCGAAGAGTTTTGTGGAAGTGATAAGCCTAGTTTGCGTTTTGAGGTAGGCAGTAAACCTGCAAGCGTAACCAGAACCGCTACGGTAAAAAGCGAGCCTGCTCCAACAGGTGTGAGCAATGTTTACGTTAATAACAATGACTCAGGTAAAAGTTGGGATAAGGAACCCGCTGTTAAATCAGCTTTAGAAGCTAATCACCGCAACAACATTAATGCCACCTACCAGTTTGATAACTTTGTTGAAGGTAAATCAAACCAGTTGGCTAGGGCGGCAGCTACGCAAGTTGCTAATAACCCTGGTGGGGCGTATAACCCACTATTCCTATATGGCGGTACCGGCTTAGGTAAAACTCACTTATTGCATGCTGTGGGTAACGGCATTATTGCTAATAAAAAGAACGCCAAAGTTGTGTATATGCACTCTGAACGTTTTGTTCAGGATATGGTTAAAGCCTTACAAAACAATGCGATAGAAGATTTTAAACGCTACTACCGCAGTGTAGATGCCTTGCTCATTGATGACATTCAGTTTTTTGCTAATAAAGAACGCTCACAAGAAGAGTTCTTTCATACCTTTAACGCACTGTTAGAAGGTAATCAGCAAATTATCCTTACCAGTGATCGCTACCCTAAAGAAATCGACGGCGTTGAAGACCGTTTAAAAAGTCGTTTTGGCTGGGGCTTAACTGTTGCTATTGAACCACCTGAGTTAGAAACGCGGGTGGCTATTCTAATGACTAAGGCTAACGAAAATAATATCCGCCTGCCTGACGAAGTTGCTTTCTTCATTGCCAAACGCTTACGTTCTAACGTACGTGAACTTGAAGGAGCGTTGAACCGGGTGATTGCTAACGCTAACTTCACTGGGCGCGCTATTACTATCGATTTCGTTCGTGAAGCTTTGCGCGATTTACTGGCGCTGCAAGAGAAGCTAGTTACCATCGACAATATTCAAAAAACCGTCGCTGAGTACTACAAGATTAAGGTGGCAGATCTGCTATCTAAGCGTCGTTCTCGCTCTGTGGCTCGTCCACGCCAGTTAGCTATGGCCTTGGCCAAAGAGCTAACTAACCATAGCTTGCCAGAAATTGGTGATGCTTTTGGCGGGCGAGACCACACCACGGTATTACATGCGTGTCGTAAAATTGCTCAGCTAAAAGAAGAAAGTCACGACATCAAAGAAGATTACCAGAATTTAATTCGTACATTATCGTCATAATCGGAGAGGCGTTATTAAGTATGCAATTTAGTATTAATCGGGAACAACTGCTTAAACCTTTACAGCAGGTAAGTGCCGCACTCGGTGGGCGCCCAACTATTCCTATTTTAGGTAACGTATTGCTAGATATTAGCAATCAGCAATTGTCTATCACTGGCACCGATATGGAAGTAGAGCTTATCGCTACGCTTCCTTTAGAGAGCGCAGTAAATGAAGGGCGTGTAACTGTACCGGCTAAAAAGTTTGTTGATATTTGCAGAGGCTTGCCTGATGGTTGTGAAATTAGCTGTAAGGCCGATGACAACCGTTTAGTGCTTAAATCTGGTCGCAGCCGTTTTTCTTTGGCTACATTACCTGCCACTGATTTTCCCAATATTGAAGATTGGCAAAGTCAGCAAGTTATTCAACTTACTCAGGGTCAGTTAAAGAACCTGATTGATAGCACACAGTTTTCTATGGCGAGCCAAGATGTTCGTTATTACTTAAACGGTATGCTGTTTGAAACCGACGATAAAGGCTTAAAAACCATTGCTACCGACGGCCACCGATTGGCCTTAGCAGAGCAAACTTTTGATCAGCCTTTACAACCGCAACAAGTGATTGTGCCACGAAAGGGCGTAATTGAGTTGGCGCGGATGTTGGAACATGAAGACCAATTGGTTGAACTGCAAATTGGCAGTAATAACATCAGGGCAAGTGTTCAAGGTTTCACTTTTACCAGCAAATTAGTCGATGGTCGCTTTCCTGACTATCGCCGGGTGCTTCCAGCAAATAGTGATAAAGCCTTGATCTCGGGTCGTGATGAGCTTAAACAGGCATTTTCACGAGCGGCTATTTTGTCTAATGAAAAATTTAGAGGCGTGCGACTTCAACTAGAGTCAGGCACCTTAAATATTACTGCTAATAATCCTGAGCAAGAAGAGGCCGAAGAGATCTTGGATGTTGATTACAACGCCGAAGACTTAGAGATTGGCTTCAATGTTGTTTATGTACTCGACGTGCTTAATGCGCTTAAGTGCGAGCAAATTCGTATTAACATGAGTAACAGCAATAGCAGTGCGCTAATTGAAGACGCAGAGCAAACAGGCAAAGCAATGTATGTTGTTATGCCAATGCGTTTGTAGAACTGTTTAGATGCAGATACAAAGCTTAGGCTTACAACATTTTAGAAATATAGAAAGTGCCAGCCTTAGCCTCAATCCACAGCTTAATGTGGTATTGGGAAAAAATGGCAGCGGAAAGACCAGTGTACTAGAAGCTATTTATTATTTGGGTTTTGGTCGGTCTTTTCGTAGTAATAGAGCCAGTAAGGTGATTAGTTACCAGCAAGACAGTTTTGTAGTGTTTGCTCAGTTGGAGGAACACAAAATTGGTTTGCAAAAATTTAAAGGCGGAGACACAGCCTTAAGAATTAACAAGGAAACAGTACGTAGCCAAGCGGTTCTTGCTTCTTTGTTGCCTATACAGATTCTTCACCCCGAAGGGTACGGCTTAGTAGATGGCAGTCCTAAACATCGAAGAGCCTATTTGGATTGGGGAGTGTTTCACGTGGAACATCAGTTTCACGGAGCTTGGCAGAACTACAAACGAATATTGAAACAGCGTAACGCACTGTTAAAACAAACGCGTCAGTACCAAGACTTAGTTTACTGGGATAAGCAGCTTGTTGAACTGGCTCAAGTAGTTAGTACGCAACGGCTTGAGTATGTTACGAGTATTAAGTCGACTCTATTTGATTTGGTTGAAGAGTTTCTTCCTGAATACAAATTTGAGTTAGCCTTTTATCAAGGATGGGACGAACAAAGCGATTTAGCTGATTTGCTAAAAAGCAGTTTTGAGAGGGATAGAATGTTGGGTTATACCCAATATGGACCTCACAAAGCAGATTTAAAGTTTAAGTTTAATGGCATCAATGCGGTTGATTTAATCTCGAGAGGGCAGTTAAAGCTATTTGTGTGCGCATTAATATTGGCGCAAGGGCAACATGCTCAACAAACTAGTGGTAAGAAAACTGTATACCTTATCGATGATTTTGCTGCCGAACTAGATATGTCTAAACGACAGTTGTTGGCAACGTGCTTACAACAACATGGGTCTCAAGTTTTTGTTTCTGCAATTGAGGAACAAATGCTAGATGGATTTGATTTAGAAGGATGCACAATGTTTCACGTGGAACATGGTGTTATCAGCGACTATAAAACGAGAGTAAAACATGGCTGAAAATGAATATGGCTCATCGAGTATTAAGGTACTAAAAGGCCTTGATGCAGTAAGAAAACGTCCTGGGATGTATATTGGCGATACCGATGATGGCTCAGGTTTACATCACATGGTCTTCGAAGTTGTAGATAACTCTATCGATGAAGCATTGGCTGGTCACTGTACAGATGTGGTTGTTACCATTCATAGCGATGGTTCTGTATCTGTATCTGATGATGGTCGTGGTATTCCTGTTGATATTCACCCAGAAGAGGGTGTATCTGCAGCTGAAGTAATTATGACGGTACTTCACGCAGGTGGTAAATTCGATGATAACTCTTATAAAGTATCGGGTGGTTTGCACGGTGTTGGTGTTTCTGTAGTAAACGCTTTATCTATTAAGTTACAGCTTACAGTTAAGCGCCAAGGACATGTTTATGAACAGTTCTACACTTTAGGTGAACCAGATGCACCTTTAACTGTGGTAGGCGATACTGACAAGACGGGTACTGAATTACGTTTTTGGCCAAGTGAAGAGATTTTCTCTGATACTAAATTCCACTACGATATTCTTGCTAAGCGCTTACGTGAATTATCATTTTTGAACTCGGGTGTATCGATCATCCTTAAAGATGAGCGTGATGATAAGCAAGATCACTTCTGTTATGAAGGTGGTATTGAAGCGTTTGTATCTTACCTAAATACCAACAAAACGCCGATTCACCCTAAAGCATTTAGCTTTAACTTCCAGCGTGAAGATGGCATTGCTGTTGAATTAGCGATGCAGTGGAATGATGGATTCCAGGAAAACGTTTATTGTTTTACCAATAACATTCCGCAAAAAGATGGTGGTACCCACTTAGCTGGATTTAGAGCGGCGTTAACTCGTACTCTAAATAGCTATATGGAGAAGGAAGGCGTTAACAAGAAAGACAAGAATAACGCGACCGGTGATGACGCTCGCGAAGGTTTAACTGCCGTTGTTTCGGTTAAAGTACCTGACCCTAAGTTCTCAAGCCAAACTAAAGATAAGCTAGTTTCTTCAGAAGTTAAGTCTGCGGTTGAACAAACCATGGGTGAAAAACTAAGTGAATACTTGTTAGAGAACCCTCAAGAAGCCAAAATTATTACCCAGAAAATTTTGGATGCTGCTCGCGCACGAGAAGCTGCTCGTAAAGCACGAGATATGACTCGTCGTAAAGGTGCGCTAGATTTAGCTGGTTTACCAGGTAAGCTTGCCGACTGCCAAGAGAAAGATCCTGCTCTTTCTGAACTATACATAGTGGAGGGTGATTCTGCGGGAGGTAGTGCTAAGCAAGCGCGTAACCGTAAGAACCAGGCTATTCTTCCGCTTAAAGGTAAAATTTTAAACGTAGAAAAAGCACGTTTCGATAAGATGCTTTCTTCTCAAGAGGTAGCTACCCTTATTACCGCCATGGGTTGTGGTATTGGTAGAGATGAATACAACCCGGATAAAACGCGTTACCACAACATCATCATCATGACCGATGCGGATGTGGATGGCTCGCACATCCGCACCTTGCTACTAACTTTCTTCTACCGCCAAATGCCTGAAATTATTGAGCGTGGTTACATTTATATTGCTCAGCCTCCTTTATATAAGGTGAAGAAAGGTAAACAAGAGCGCTATGTTAAGGATGAAGAGTCCCTAACAGAATACCTAACAACTTTAGCCTTGGATAATTCAGGGTTGTATGTGAACCCTGAGGCGCCTGCTATTGGTGGCGAACAGTTGGAAGGTTTAGTAACCCAGTACCGTCGAGTATGGAAAAACAACGAGCGTTTGTCTCGTCGCTACCCAATTGCTCTGCTTAGCCAAATGGTATATCAGCGTCCTATTAGCGTTGAAGAACTAAAAGATAATGAAGTGTTAGAGCAGTGGTCAGAAGAACTTATTGCACCAATTAATGCTGAATTGCCAAGTGGTAACTACTACTCGATTGAAGTTGAAAAACACGAAGAACGCGATATCTACTATCCAGTAGTTACGCTTCGCCAGCATGGTGTTGACGTTCAGTTTAAGTTTGAGCCGGAGTTCTTCGCTTCAAATGACTACCAAGATATTTGTAGTTTACATGGCAAGTTAAATGGTTTGATCGAAGAAGGTGCTTACATTAAGCGTGGTGAGAAAACCAAGCCAGTTAAGAACTTTGAAGAAGCGCTTAATTGGTTAATGGCTGAGTCACGTCGTGGTCTATATATTCAACGATATAAAGGACTAGGTGAAATGAACCCAGACCAATTGTGGGAAACTACAATGGACCCTGAAACTCGCCGTATGCTGCAAGTAACGGTTGAAGATGCGATTGCCTGTGATCAGTTATTTACTACTTTGATGGGTGACCATGTTGAACCTCGTCGTAACTTCATTGAAGCTAACGCGTTGAACGTGGAAAACCTAGACGTGTAATCGATAGCGTTAAAGGTTAATACTAAAAAAGGCAATATGAAAATATTGCCTTTTTTGTACTTGAAAGAGTAAAACTTACCCCCATATATAGTAATAACAGGATGCCACATAGGTGGGTGCTGTTCAGAAAGGGGCGCAGCAATAGTGCTGGTCCAATACAATTTATTGCTCTATGAGGATAATATACAATGCGTAATCAATATGACTTTTCACCTCTTTATCGCACCGCTATTGGTTTTGATCGCTTAGCTAGTTTTATTGAAGCGGCTTCTAACCAAAGTGCCCAATCTCAAAACAATGGTTACCCGCCTTATAATATTGAAGCGGTAGACGAAAACCATTATCGAATTACTTTAGCTGTTGCAGGTTTTGCTGAAGATGAGTTATCAATCGTTGCTCGAGAAAATGCATTGATTGTTACCGGAACTAAGCAGAAAAAAGCCAACAATACAGAAGCTAAGTTCTTACACCAAGGTATAGCTGAACGCGGCTTTGAGCGGAAATATCAAATCGCTGACCACGTTAAAGTGAAAGCAGCCAACCTAGAGAACGGGTTACTGTTTATTGAACTGGAGCGCGAGATTCCTGAAGCGCTTAAGCCTAAGCAAATTCCAATTAATGGAAAAATAAATTCGGTAGAAACTTTGGAAGCTAAAACAGCTTAAAGACGAAGTAATAAAGATAAAGAATGAAAAGGGCCACAAGGCCCTTTTTTAGTGTTTAAGCCTCGAGTAGAGGATTAACGACTGAGGCGAGTATTTCAATGCCTTGTTTTACATTGGCTTCACTTTGGGCGAAATTAAGTCGAATACATTCTTGAGTATGTCGCCAGCTATTACTCACACCAGGGAAGAAATAACTACCAGGTACAATCAATAGACCTTTCTGTTTAAGCGCTTGGTATAGCTCTTTATCGCTGATGGCTAAACCTTCGAACCATAACCACAAAAACATAGCACCTTCTGATTTATGAATCCTGAATTTGGTTGAGGGTATTGCCGCTTGTAACCAATCTATTGCCTGCTGAGATTTACGCTGATAAAAAGGGCGAATAATGTTGTTGCTGGCATCTAGTAGGCTATTGTCTTTAAGCATCTCATTCGCTAATGCAGGGCCAACACCACCGGGAGACAAATTAATAATCCCAGATAAATTACTCACCGCCTTAATGGTTTCTGGCTTGGCTATTACAATACCGCAGCGGGTGCCTGGTAATCCAAGCTTCGATAAGCTCAAACACAAAATCGTATTGTCATCCCAAAATGGCGTAGCTTCGTCGGTAAACACCAAGTTAGGGAAGGGCAGGCCATAAGCATTGTCGATAAGCAGTGGCACGCTGTGTTGCTTGGCTAGCACCGATAGTTTGCTAATTTCATCGTCGGTAATGACATTGCCAGTAGGGTTGGTTGGCCGAGAAACACAGATTAGCCCAATACTTTGATCTAGATGTAGGTGGTCAAAATCGACGTGGTACTTAAACTGTCGCTTATCCAAATACTCAATGTTGGGTTTGTTGCCTATAAATAGGTCTTCGTCTATGCCGCTGTCTTCGTAGCCAATATATTCAGGCGCTAAGGGAAACAGGACCTTCTTGCTGTTTTTACCCTTTCCAGCAAATAGATTGAAAAGGTAAAAAAATGCGCTTTGGCTACCATTCGTTAAGGCAATATTCTCACTTTTTATACCCCAGTGGAATTCATTGCTTAGAAACTCAGCCAAATTAGAAATAAATGCCTTGTTTCCTTGAGGGGCGTCGTAATTACATAGCGCGTTGAGCAAGCTCTTGTTATCTAAGCCGCTACGAAGATGCTGCTCAAAAATTTCGGTCATTTCTGGTATTTGAGCTGGGTTGCCACCGCCAAGCATGATCATCTCATCACCTGCCCGAATTCCTTCATCAAGGTCATCCATAAGCTGAGTGATGCCTGCGTGGCGAGTGAATTTATTGCCAAAATCTGAATATGTCATAACGCACCTTTTTCTATATAGGCGTCACCATAACAAAGATTGCTTTCTAATGGCAATTAGCCCCAGTTGTTCTAGGTTGATTAGTTAATCAAAGAGGAAATAGATAAAAAAAAGCGGCCTAAGCCGCTTAAATATATGTTGTGAGTATCGCTTTAGTTAGCTGCTTGGCCTACATAAACTACCACTACTGCATCATCACCTTTGCGTCGTTCAAATACGTAAGGAGCGGTGTTCAACTGTTTATGCTCCCCTGCGCCAATAGCTTGGTGACGCTTACGGAATTGAAGCAATTTTTGCCAGTGATTGTGGACGGCTAAACGTTGCTCATCATTCAATTGCTCCCAATTCATATCTGAACGGGTCGCTTGATGTTTATCTGAGCTGCGTGGTCCCTTTTCGCGAGCAGTTTCATCGCCGTAGTATACTTGAATGGCAGTTGGCATGAGTAAGAAAGCAGAGCCCAATTGTTTTTGTTGCTCTAGATCTTTGCTGATGCTGCCATAGGCAAGTTTTGTATCGTGAGATGATACGTAACTCAATACTTTGCCATCTCGCTTACCAAGTACGTCTGCGTAACGCTGATAGCCGTCTTGCATGTTAGTGAAACAATTCATGCCTTGCTTAGCTAAATCTGTTTGGTAAGTGAAGTCGATGAGTGAATCAAAACCGCTATTGAATAACTTGGAATTATTAAGGCCTTGCCCCCAGAACTCACCAGTCATCCAAAAGTCACTGTCATCTAGTACTTTATCGGGGTTGTTTTGTTTCCATTCGCTAAAGGCTTTGCTTGAAGCCAGTTTTAGTTCCATCCAAGCTTCTGGTTCTACGTGTTTCACCGTATCAGCACGGAAACCATCGATACCGTACTCACGTACCCAATCAGACAACCATGTAACTAGGTAATCTCGAACTGTTGCACCAGGAATTTCTACTGCTTTTGTATCGGGCTTGTTTTTGTAGAAAGGAGGCAGGCTTACTACATTGTCTGATTCAGTTTTGAAATCTGGCAAGTAAGCCAAAGACATTTCTAAATCACTTGGGCCTGGATTTGGGTAGCCTGAAATATCAGTACGAACCCACTCTGGTCCCCACCACTTAACCCATTCTGTTCTCGCGCCGTAATCAATGTAGTCGTTAAAGCTGTGCCAAGTTTCGCCTTTACCTGGGGCCCAGTTAGTCCACTTCTCGCCTAAGTAGGTTTCAATGGGTACATCATATTCTTGAGTCGCACCAAAACCGAACTCTTGCATATCGCCTAAGGTCGCGTAGCCGGTGTGATTCATTACAATGTCCATCACCACGCGTATGCCACGAGCATGAGCATCATCAACAAACTGCTTAAACTCTTCAGCGGTACCCATGTTTTGGTCCATTACTGTGTAGTCTTGTACGTAGTAGCCGTGGTAGCCGTAATGCTTAAAGTCGCCACGCATACCACCGCCAACCCAGCCTCGAATCTGCTCGTAAGGAGCGGTAATCCAAATGGCATTGATGCCTAAGTCTTCAATATAATCGAGCTTTTTACTTAAGCCCGCTATGTCACCACCATGGAAAGTACCAATTTCATTTTTGCCGTCATTACTGCGGCCGTAGCTATTGTCGTTGTCAGGGTTACCATTGTAGAAGCGATCGGTCATCACAAAATAAACAGATGCGCTATCCCAACTAAACTCATCCGCTTTTTTAGTGACTGATTCGAGTAACAGTAAACCTCCACTTTCTGGTGCGGGAGTAAAGGTGACTTTACCTTGATATACAGTGCTCATTTGGCCGCTGTAAAAGTCTCTTACGGCTGTACCTTCTTCAAAGCTGCTGCTTACGTCCACAGATACGGGCTGACCATCCCATTGTAGACATTGCGCGCTTTGGCTTAATGCTTCGCTTGAACTACTGGCTGCGCTGGTGCTATTGCCTGTTTGAGGCGAAGAACAACCGGCTATAGCCATGCTGACTAAACAGCCGAGCAGAGCGGGTTTAATGACTTGCTGCATTTTTTACATCCATATAGTTTTTGTTAGTGACCGACAGAAACAAAAAAGCCCCCTCATAGGGGGCTTTGAATAGAAAAGCTAAGGCTTACATTTCAACTTTTTCTACGTAAGTTACTGGAATCTCTTCTGACCAGTCTAAGTAGAAGCGGTATACGCCATCAACTTCTGGAGTGAATTTGAAGTTATCAAATGCTGAACATTTGTTTAACTGGCGACGGTCACCAATTTTAATTTCTGCTTCACCAGCTAGGAAACCAAAGTTAGTACCACACTGCCATGCAGCATCACCAAATTTCCACTCGTACGGTTGGCCATCAGCAATTAAAGGCTCATCAACAGATGAAGTAGCTGACCATACGTTTTTCTTACCTTCTACAGGCATCAATTTGTATTCTGGAGCCGCGTCCCACCAAGTGAATACGCCACGTAGATATACGTCACGAGTTAATTTACTGTCGCCGCCGCTAGAAGCACAACCAGCTGCTACTATGGTGATTAGTGCTAGCACACCTGCTTTCATTAAATTCTTAAGCATTTCCAATTCCTTTATATTTTTATAGCTTTCCTTTGTCTTTGCAGACAAACATTACGTAATGAGCTGAACTCGAGCCTATTTATATCGAAGCTAGCCCGGAAAAAACGTGCCAAGCTCACACTACTATGCTGAAAAGGATTTCAAGATTTGGCTAATTTTATCAAAAGGGTTAACTAGATCAAAAAAAGCCATCTCCTTGTTTAGAAGATGGCTTTTTTATTACACTAATTAGCTGTGAAGCTACTGAATCACTGAGATGTCTGCAATTTCTAAAAATAGCTGACGAAGTGAATTTAACAGGCTTAAGCGGTTGATTTTTAAGCTGTCATCTTCACTCATTACCATCACGTTATCGAAGAAGTTATCTACAACGTCGCGCAAGTTAGCAAGTTCGATTAGTGCTTGTTGGTAATCGCCTTTTTCAAGCAAAGGTTTTAGCGTAACAGCCATCGAATCAACTGCAGATGCTAAGGCTTGTTCTTGTGGCTCTTGAAGCAAACTAGCGTCAACTTGTGGTTTCACAAAGTCTGGGTTTTTCGCCAGAATGTTAGATACTCGTTTGTTGGCTGCCGCTAATGCTTGGGCTTGTTCTAAAGAACGGAAGTGGCTTACCGCTTTAATGCGTTGATCAATGTCCGCCAACTTAGTTGGTTTACGTTCCAATACGGCAGTAATCACGCTGGCATCAATACCTTGCTCAAGGTACATCGCGCGCAGGCGAGCATAAATAAACTCGATAAGCTGAGTATGAACCTTGGCTTGCTGTTCTTGGCTAAGTTCAAGCGGCAATAACAGCAGTGCACTATTAATTAACGTATCTAAATCTAATTCAAAACCTTTGTCTTGAATGATTCGAATTATACCTAAACTTGCCCGGCGCAAAGCAAATGGGTCTTTATCGCCTTTTGGTAATTGGCCAATGGCAAAAATACCCACCAAGGTATCTAGCTTGTCGGCAATTGCGACTGCTGATGCTACCTTGGATTCAGGCAGTTTGTCGCCTGAGAAGCGCGGCCAGTATTGCTGATTTAAGGCATTAGCGACATCTTCATGCTCGCCGTCGAACTTGGCGTAATACATACCCATAACGCCTTGAATATCTGGGAATTCAAGCACCATTTCGCTGTTTAAATCAGCTTTTGATAACAAACCTGCACGTTGAGCGTGCTGGCTATCGCCACCAATCTCACCTGCAATTTGTGCTGCTAATTCAGAAACGCGGTTAGCTTTATCTAATAAGCTACCGAGTTTTTGTTGGAATACCACGTTAGCAAGCTTATCTAAACGGCTGTCTAAACGTGACTTTTTGTCGGTATTAAAGAAAAATTCGGCATCGGCTAGGCGAGGGCGAACCACTTTTTCGTTACCAACAATTACTTGCTGAGGATCTTTGCTGACAATATTCGATACGAAGATAAAGCGCGGTAGTAAGTTACCTTTGGTATCTAAAATTGGGAAGTATTTCTGGTTATCTTTCATGGTGTAGATAAGTGCTTCAGCGGGCACGTCTAAGAACTTGTCCTCAAAACTACCGACCATAGCTACTGGCCACTCAACCAATGAACATACTTCTTCAAGTAGTGCTTCATCCATTTCTACTACACCGCCTTCGCGGGCGGCTTCAGCTTCGATTTGTTCACGAATAATCGCTTTACGCTGTTCGTAGTTAACTATCACTTTACCGCGACGGTCTAATTGTTGAACATAATCGTTGGCGTGATTTAGTTCGAATTCAGCATCGCCCATAAAGCGGTGGCCGCGCACAGTGCGAGCAGATTCGATACCAAGAATATTGCCTTGAACTAATTTTTCACCGTACAGCATCGTAATAGTATGTACGGGGCGAATGAATTGAATCGATTTCGCTCCCCAACGCATTGGTTTAGGGATAGGCAGTTTTGCTAAGGCATCTGCAACAATATCTGGGAACAATTGATAAATAGTTTGGCCGCTAATTTCAGCGTTGTGCAGTAGCCATTCGCCTTTGTCGGTTTTTAGTCGTTCGGCTTGTTCAACGGTAATGCCATTTGAGCGTGCCCAACCTTCGGCTGCTTTAGTGGCATTGCCGTCAGCATCAAATGCGCTGCTAATGGCAGGGCCGCGTTTTTCTACGACTTTATCGGGTGTTTTTTCATTCAAAGCTAGAACAGAAAGCGCTAGGCGACGAGGCGCAGCAAACCATTCAATACTATCAAATTCAAAACCGGCTTTTTCCAAGCTTTGTTGTACATTGCTTTTAAAAGACTCAGCCAAGCCACGTAAGGCTTTTGGTGGCAACTCTTCGGTGCCGATTTCTACTAATAGGTTCTCGTTACTCATGCTGCCTCCGTTACTTCTTGTCTTTGCATAAAGGGAAACCAAGCGCTTCTCGCGCACTGTAATAGGTTTCCGCTACGGCTTTTGATAACGCTCTAACGCGCAAAATGTAGCGTTGGCGTTCGGTGACCGAGATGGCATGACGAGCATCAAGTAAGTTAAACGCATGAGACGCTTTCATTACTTGTTCGTAAGCGGGCAAAGGTAAACCAGCTTCAACTAATTTTTGGCTGTCTTTTTCGCACTGATCGAATTGTGCAAATAGCGCTGTAGTGTCGGCGTGTTCAAAATTGTAGGTTGATTGCTCAACCTCGTTCTGGTGGAACACATCGCCATAGGTTACTTTACCCATTGGCCCGTCGGTCCACACTAGGTCGTAGATACTATCTACGCCTTGAATGTACATCGCTAAGCGCTCTAAACCGTAGGTGATTTCACCGGTTACTGGTGAGCACTCTAAGCCACCCACTTGTTGGAAATAAGTGAACTGAGTAATCTCCATACCGTTCAACCAAATTTCCCAGCCAAGGCCCCAAGCACCTAAAGTTGGCGATTCCCAGTTATCTTCTACGAAGCGGATATCGTGAACTTCAGGGTTAATGCCTAGTTCTACTAAAGAACCTAGGTATAACTCTTGAATGTTATCTGGAGAAGGCTTCATCACTACTTGAAATTGGTAGTAATGCTGCAAGCGGTTAGGGTTTTCACCATAACGGCCATCGGTTGGACGACGACATGGTTGTACATAAGCACTCGACATCGGTTCTGGACCGATAGAGCGCAAAAATGTTTGCGGATGAAAGGTGCCTGCACCTACTTCCATGTCTAAAGGTTGAACAAGAACACAGCCCTGACGAGCCCAGTAGTCTTGCAGGGCCAAAATAAGGCCTTGAAAGGTTTTAATATCGTATTTATGCATGATTTTAGTGTCGCGCGTATGAAAAATAATCGGTTTTATAACTGACGGAGTATACCCTAGCACGCAGGCAGACCCTAGTGCTGTTGTATCGGGAATCGCTGATAAATTAGACTTTTTTGAAACAAACTCGGCTAACTACCTTTCTTGATCAAATATTGAAAGGGAGTTTGGTCGGTTTTTTTGGCCACTAAGGTGTGATCCATAAACTCACAAAAGCTTACCATGTCACGAGTGGTGGACGGATCGTCGGCTTGCACCAGCAAGGTTTCGCCGATATTTATGTTACGAATGGCTTTGCGCACCATCATCACCGGTTCTGGACAGCGCAGGCCCAACGCATTTAGTTGGTGATCGGCTTGGCTAAATTCTGTGTTATTGCTCATCAAACGAGGTCTCTTTTTGCTACTTTGTCATTGTATAACAGCTGGTTGAAAAGTGGCAGCTGTCAGCATTGACGATTGACAGTTTAACTTGTAGAGAGTGATGATCAGATAAAAGAAAAGAGGCCGAAGCCTCTTGATTACAGGGATAACAAAAGTGAGCGGTGCAACAAATATTTAGCGAATGCGCTGTTCGTTATTCGGGTCGAAATACACTGCGCTAGACAGATCAAACATTAAATCTAGGTTTTCTCCCATTGTTGCTGGTTTATCGGGGTCGAGTCGGCAACTAATTTCCTTGCCATTCAAGGTTACCAAGGCAATGGTGTCGGGGCCGGTAGGTTCTAACACACCTAGCTTCAAGTTAAGGGTGGTGACTAAGGCTTTGTCTTTTTTGTAAGGATTCACATGGGTTATTTGTTCTGGCCTTATGCCTACCACTAATGATTTACCTGCATATTTGCCTAGGTGCTCTGGTAGCGGAATATGATGTTGCTGTTGTTGGTCACATACCAATGAACCCATCAAGCCATGTTCACTTTGCTCAACATTGCAGTGTAAAAAATTCATTGCAGGAGAGCCCATAAAACCAGCGACAAACATATCAGCAGGATCGTTATAAATCTCTGAGGGGCTACCTAGTTGCAAGAGCTGGCCGTCTTTCATCACGGCAATTCTATCGGCTAGGGTCATTGCTTCAATTTGGTCGTGGGTCACATATACAATGGTGGTGCCTAAACGTTGGTGTAGCTTTTTAATCTCGTGGCGCATCTCTACGCGCAGTTTGGCATCTAAATTACTCAAGGGTTCGTCAAACAAATAGATTTTGGGTTGGCGGGCTAGGGCGCGTCCCATTGATACTCGCTGTTGCTGACCGCCAGAGAGCTGTGAAGGCTTACGGTCTAACAGGTGTTCAATTTGCAGTAACTGCGCGACTCGAGTTATTTCAGTTTCGCGGGCATCCTTATCCATTTTTTGAATTTTTAGGGCAAATTCGATATTGCCGCGAACGGTCATATTTGGATATAGCGCATAAGATTGAAACACCATAGCGATGTCGCGATCTTTGGGGTCTACATCGTTAACCACTTTTCCGTCAATGCAAATGTCGCCGCTAGTTATTTCTTCTAGGCCGGCAATCATATTCATGAGTGTAGATTTACCACAGCCAGAGGGACCCACTAAAATTAAAAACTCGCCGGCATTAATCGAGATATTAATGTCTTCCAGGGTATTAGGGGCACTTTTACCATAGCGTTTGTAGAGTTGTTTTATATCTAAGGTCGCCATTGTTTCTTATCCTTTTACTGAGCCAGCGGTTAACCCGCGCACAAAATACTTTCCAGCTACTACGTAGACAAACAGAGTGGGTAGCGCAGCAATAATGGCAGCGGCCATATCCACGTTGTATTCCTTCACTCCGGTGCTGGTATTTACTAGGTTGTTTAACGCGACCGTAATGGGTTGTGAATCGGAGCCCGAATACACCACTCCAAACAAGAAGTCGTTCCAAATTTGAGTGAACTGCCAAATGATGCACACCATGATGATGGGCTTAGAAATAGGCAGCATAATTTTGAAGAAAATAGTGAAGAAGCCTGCGCCGTCGAGCTTAGCCGCTTTAACTAATTCCCCGGGAACCGATACATAGAAGTTGCGGAAGAATAGGGTAGTAAATACCAAACCGTAGACAACGTGCACAAACACTAAGCCGGTGGTGGTATTGGCCAAGCCAAACTTACCTAAGGTGGCGGCCATGGGCAGCAAGATCACTTGAAAAGGTATGAAGCAACCAAATAGCATTAAGGCAAAAAATAGGTTTGAGCCTTTAAAGCGCCAATGAGCAATAACGTAGCCGTTTAGTGCTCCAATTAAGGTTGAAATGAAAACCGCAGGAACCGCCATTTTAAAGGAGTTCCAGAAATAACCTTTTACTCCCTCACAGGTAACCCCGGTACAGGCAGTGCCCCAGGCTTTAAACCATGCGTCAAATACCCATACTTCAGGCAGAGATAGCAAGTTGCCACCGCGAATATCCGGCAAAGACTTAAACGAGGTAAGTAGCATTACTAATAGCGGCATTAAATAGATGGCGCAAAACAGCACTAATATTGAATAGATGAAGATGCGACCCGGTGAAAATTTAGTCATGATTATTGCTCCCGGTTACGCAGTTCTGAGTACAAATACGGCACTAAAATGGCGAGTACACCGGCTAGCATCATCATCGCACTGGCGGCACCTAAGCCCATTTGTCCGCGGGTAAAGGCGTGGGTATACATAAACAGTGCTGGTAAGTCTGACGAGTAACCCGGCCCACCGGAGGTGAGTGCGGTCACTAAATCAAAACTCTTAATCGCGATGTGCGAGGTAATAATCACCGCACTGAAAAAGACCGGACGTAAACAAGGCAGGATGATTTTCCAGTAAATAGTGGGCATGCTGGCGCCGTCGATCTGTGCTGCTTTAACAATGCTTGAATCAATGCCGCGTAGGCCCGCCAAAAACATCGCCATAACAAAGCCAGAAGATTGCCACACGGCAGCAATAACCAGGGTATACACCGACATGTCATTGCTCACCAGCCAGTTAAATTCAAAACTGGTCCAGCCCCAATCATGCATCATCTTCTCTAAGCCCAGCCCTGGGTTTAAAATCCACTTCCAAGCGGTGCCAGTTACAATGAACGACAAGGCCATAGGGTAGAGATAAATGGTACGAATAGCCCCTTCTTGGCGAATATTTTGGTCTAACAAAATAGCCAGTAAGGTGCCTAAAATTATTGAAATAATAATGAACAGTACGCCAAAAATCAGCAGGTTGATGCAGGAGGTAACCCAGCGATCATTCTCCATCAGTTTGTTGTATTGCAGTAAGCCAGCCCACTTAAAATTAGGTAAAAAACGCGAGTGAGTCAGCGAAAGGTAGCCAGTCCAAGCTACGTAGCCATAAATACATACCGTCACCAAAAATATCGAAGGTGACAAGATGATTTTGGGCAACCATTTTTGCAAGGTATTAAACATAGTACAGCCTCGTTCGAACGCCATGTTCAAACTAACAAGGTAATAGCAGGTGCAAGCTCCGACCGGCTGGCCGGAGCATGATACTTATTTAGATAAGTGGGTAGGTTTACTTAGCGGCTTTAACAACACGCGCTAATTTAGTCACGGTTTCTTTAGGGTCACCATCAGGGTCGTTAAAGAAGTTCGTTACTACGTCATAAATAGCGCCTTGTACATAACCCGTGGTGGCTAGGCCGTGGGCCATACTTGGCACCAAATCACCCGAGGCATTACTGGCCTTGAAGGTAGCCATTGAATCTAAGGCACAGCTATCAAATTTGCTCATATCCATATCGGTACGTACTGGAATCGAGCCTTTGTTTAAGTTGAAGACCTCTTGGAATTCAGGGGTTAAAATAGTTTTCGCTAAACTCTTTTGGGCAGTCACATTATCGGCATTACTTAGCTCAAACATGGCAAAGCTATCGATGTTAAAGGTGAACTGTCCATCGGTACCTGGTGCTGGTAAACAAACAAAATCTTTACCGGGTACTTTGCCTGCAGCAATAAATTCGCCTTTCGCCCAGTCACCCATAATTTGCATGCCTGCTTGGCCATTTATCACCATGCTGGTGGCAATGTTCCAGTCGCGGCCTGGGGAGTCACTGTCGATGTAGTTACGCATTTTTTTGAATACGGTGAAAACTTCCACCATTTTGTCGCCACTAAGTACAGCATCATCGTGCATTACAAACGCTTTGTTGTAGTCTTCTGAACCCAGTATATCTAAGGCTATTGCTTCAAATACTGTGGCGTCTTGCCAAGCTTGGCCACCGTGAGCTAGCGGAATAATGCCTGCAGCTTTTAGCTTCTCAGCAGAGACAAAAAATTCATCCATGGTGGTAGGGATCTTAGCGCCGGCTTTTTCAAATACGGCTGGGTTTGCCCATAACCAGTTTACTCGGTGAACGTTTACCGGTACTGCTACATAGTCACCGTTAAACTTCATTACATTCGTGACAACTGCTGGAACAACCTCATCCCATTTTTCTGCTTTAGCCACGTCGTTCAAGTTGCTTAGGAAGCCAAGATCAGCCCATTCTTGAATATCATGACCTTTAATTTGCGCTGCCGCTGGTGGGTTACCTGAAATAGCGCGAGTTTTTAATACCGTCATAGCACTTTCACCGCCGCCGCCTGCTACTGCAAAGTCTTTCCACGAATGACCTTGAGCTTCTAGCATTTCTTTAAGTACGCCTACCGATTTGGCTTCACCACCTGAAGTCCACCAGTGTAAAACTTCTACTTCACCTGCGTATGCCAGGTTAATCGCGCTAGTAAGTGCCAGGGTAGAGGCTAGAGTTGCAAATTTACGCATATTGATGCCTTTGTTATTTTTTGTGAATTCCATTCCTTATTCACCAATCTTTACCGCAGGCGATTGGCTAATTAATAGACTAGATGAAACAGCTTGATAACAAAGTAACCTTTTGTAACCAAGTTGTTACAAAGTGGTTATTTTATGTGAGGCAGTTGGAGTTTTACTTCTAAACCTCCTTGAGGCAGGTTTTGCAGAGTAATATCACCACCATGAGCGTGGGCAATATTGCGGGCAATACCTAAGCCCAAACCGGAGCCTGAATCATCTTTGCTGATACGAACATAAGGGTTAAATACCTCTTTAATCCGTTCCTCTGGAATACCAGGGCCGTGGTCTACAAACAGTAAACACAGTTCTACATCGTCATCGAGTAAGTAAATCTCAATGTCGTTGCCGTACTTAATGCCATTTTCAACCAGGTTGCTAATACAGCGCTTAATCGCCAAGGGCTTACCGCGGTAAGGTTCAAGAGCCTCACCAAACACAATCACCTTACCCGAGAAGGGTTCTATGCAGTGTTTGAGGTGAGTCATTATGTTTATATCACTTAAGTTTTCGTGAATATCGGTATCTTTTACCGTTTGTAATGCGCCTTTGGCCATGATTTCCAGTTCATCTAAATCACGGTTAAAGGCATCAATGACGGTATCTTCGTCTAATAACTCTGCGCGTAAGCGCAAACGAGTAATCGGTGTTTTTAAATCGTGTGAGATAGAGCGGAACAGCAATTCCCGATCTTCAATATACCGTTTCAACTTACCCTGCATGGTATTAAAGGCGCGGGTGGCCTTACGGATTTCGTCGCTGCCTTCTTCTGTTAGTGGCGGCTGGAATAAGTCGATAGTCAGCCGAGAAGCCGCTTTAGCTAAACGCCGCAGTGGTCGAGTTTGTCTACGCACTAATACAAAAGTAAACAGCAGCAAGAAGAACGTCATAAGAGCGATAAACATCACTCGATCTTGCGGCAGCAAATTGTCTTGCAGCGTCATGTAAGGCGCGGGTAAAAGTGCGGCCAAGTATATCCATTCGCCACTCTCTAGTTCGATTTGGGTAACTAAAATTGGTGGATTTAGCGGTTCAATTTGCAGTGTATGTGAGGCCCAAGAAGAGGGTAAATCTTTAAGTAAAATGTCATTTTTAAGAACATGCAGCTTGTCGGGCATGGAAAAATCAACATCAATCATTGGGCTGCGGCTTAGTTCACGATGTAATACTTCGCCAACCGTTTGAATCACAATGTTTTTGCGGTGGCTGTCGGGAATAGATTCAATGTTAATGTAATCTTTGTTCAAGGAGACAAAGAAACGAGTACCGCCCATTTTACGAAGCTGATTCAACACGATGTGCCGATACTCAGAAGGTAACGATTCAAAAAAGGTAACCGTAGAGGCTAGGCTCAAGGCCAAGTTTTGCGAAGTAGAGCGCAAGCCATCAGATTCTGATTGGCGTAACTGATAAAACCAAATAAAGCTGCTGGCACCTTGCGCTAAGCCAATGGCCAGTAACAGTAACAGCAGCATCCTCGCTAGTAGCGAGTTAGGCTTTATGCGTTCAATAAAGGCCTTAAACTTCATGGCTGACTTGCGTCACCATCATATAACCTACGCCACGTATGGTGCGAATTAGGCGAGTTTGGCTGCCGTCATCTTTGAGGCGCTGGCGCAAACGACTAATTTGTACATCTATACCGCGCTCCATAGGCAGGCTTTCGCGACCGCGAGTCGCATCGCTAATGGTATCTCTGTCTAGGGTTTCGTTAGGGTGTTGCAAAAACAGCTGTAGCAAGCGGTAATCACTGCTCGATAACTCAAGCTTGTCGCCATCCTCATGCTCAAGCTGTTGTGTTTGACTGTCTAAACGCCATTGACCAAAGCGAATGTAGCGGGTGTTTTGCTGGGCATTGGCGGTGACTTGCGAGCGTCGTAACAAGGCTTTGATTCGAGCCAGTAGTTCACGCGGATTAAACGGTTTGCCAATATAATCGTCGGCACCCAGCTCTAAACCCACAATGCGATCCATTTCGTCAGAGTTAGCGGTTAGCATGATGATAGGCACGTTTGAAGTTCGGCGAATTTTTTGACACAGAGTGAAGCCATCATCTCCCGGTAGCATGATGTCGAGAATGATCAGTTCTGGATCATTGGTTTCAAGCAATTTGGCCATTTCTTCACCGTCATTGGCGCTAATCACATCAAAACCTGACTTACTTAAATACTGTTCAAGTAAGCTACGAATTTCTAAGTCATCATCAACAACCAATAACTGTTTAGCTAAAACCATGGGCCTCTGTACTATTTTTGCGAAGTAAGTGGCGTTAAGGATAACAAACAACCGGCTTAGGAAAAATGCCTGCGGAGCGTGAGTAAAAAAAATGGGAGCTCAACGCTCCCATTTTTGAGTTAAAGCTTGCTTATGGTCGTTCAAATACCGTGGCAATACCTTGGCCTAAACCAATACACATGGTGGCCACACCTAGCTTGGCGTCTTTGGCTTCCATTAGATTGATAAGGGTGGTGGAGATTCGGGTGCCCGAACAACCTAGTGGGTGGCCTAACGCGATAGCGCCACCGTTTAAGTTAACCTTGTCTTCCACTTGGTCCAATAACCCTAAATCTTTCACGCAAGGTAATGATTGCGCGGCAAAGGCTTCATTTAGTTCAAATAGGTCAATGTCTTCTACCTTTAAACCAGCACGTTTAAGCGCTTTTTGTGTAGCAGGTACAGGGCCATAACCCATGATAGAAGGATCGCAACCAGCAATCGCCATTGAGCGTACTTTGGCGCGAACGGTTAAACCCAGCTCGGCGGCTTTGTCTGCCGACATCACCAACATGGCTGAAGCACCATCTGATAAAGCCGAAGACGTACCAGCGGTCACTTTACCGTTGGCGGGGTCAAATACTGGGCGTAATTGCGACAAACCTTCAGCTGTGGTTTCAGGGCGAATTACTTCGTCAGTTTCAATTAACTTTAAAGTACCGTCTGCATCGTGACCTTCAATAGGGAAGATTTCGTTGGTGAATCGACCTTCTAGGGTTGCCTGATGTGCTAAGCGGTGTGAACGCGCACCAAACTCATCCATGGCTTCTCGGCTAATGCCGTGCATTTGTGAAAGCAATTCGGCGGTTAAACCCATCATACCGGCAGCTTTGGCTACCGATTTAGCCATACCCGGGTGAAAGTCTACGCCATGGTTCATTGGTACGTGACCCATGTGCTCAACACCTCCAACAATAAATACATCACCTTGGTCGGCCATAATTGCGCGAGCGGCGTCATGCAAAGCTTGCATTGACGAACCACATAAACGGTTTACGGTAACTGCGCCCGTTGAATGAGGTAAACCCGCTAACAGCGCCGCATTACGCGCTACGTTGAAACCTTGTTCTAGGGTTTGTTGTACACAACCCCAGTACACATCTTCAATGTCATTTGGGTCTAGTTTAGGGTTACGTTCCACCAAGCCTTTCATTAGCTGGGCAGACAAGTCTTCGGCGCGAACATTTCTAAAACAGCCATTTTTTGAGCGGCCCATAGGAGTTCGAATACAATCAACAATCACTACTTCTTTCATTTTATGTTCCTCCATTAGCCTTGTTTGCCATAGTAAGTTTCACCTGCCGCTGCTTTAGCGCGCAAGCCGTCAGTCACTTGATAAAGTGGACCTAAATCGGCGTATTGATCTGCTAAGGCTACGTACTTATCAAGACCCATGGTATCTAAGTAGCGGAACACGCCGCCACGGAAAGGAGGGAATCCTAAGCCGTACACTAGCGCCATATCGGCTTCTGCAGGGCTTTGAATAATGCCTTCTTCTAAACAACGTACTACTTCGTTAATCATTGGAATCATCATTCGAGCAATAATCTGCTCGCTGCTGTATTCGTAACGTTCGTTGCAAATCTGCTTGAGTAAGTCGTAGCTGGCTGGATCGGCATCTTTCTTGGGTTTGCCTCTACGATCTTTGGTGTAGGCATAAAAACCTAAGCCATTTTTCTGGCCAAAACGTTCAGCTTGGTACATCACATCAATGGCATCTTCACCGTCTTTGCTCATGCGCTCTGGGAAGCCATTTGCCATTACCGCGCCGGCGTGGTGGCCGGTATCAATGCCGACGACATCAAGTAAGTAAGCAGGGCCCATTGGCCAACCGAATTGCTTCTCCATGATTTTGTCTACTTTTACAAAGTCGGCACCGTCTTGGAGTAAGCGAGTAAAGCCAAAGAAGTATGGGAACAATACGCGGTTAACAAAGAAGCCTGGGCAGTCGTTAACCACTACCGGGGTTTTACCCATTTTAGCGGCGTAGGCGACTACGCTGTCGATGGTTTCCTGTGAGGTCTTCTCACCGCGAATCACTTCGACCAACGGCATACGATGCACTGGGTTGAAGAAGTGCATACCACAGAATTTCTCTGGGCGGCTTAGATTTTCCGCGAGTAGCGAGATAGGGATAGTAGAAGTATTAGACGCCACAATGGTGTCTTCAGACACTTTTTGTTCTACTTCTTGTAGTACAGCCGCTTTAATTTTTGGATTCTCTACTACTGCTTCTACTACGATATCGCAGTTAGCAATGGCTTCGTAATTAAGGCTTGGGTTAATGGCCGATAGAATTTTACCCATCTTCAAGCCATCAATGCGGCCACGCTCAAGTTGCTTGTTCAGTAACTTGCTGGCTTCATTCATGCCAAGCTCTAATGCCGCTTGGTTAATGTCTTTCATTACTGCCGGTACGCCTCGGCTAGCGCTTTGATAAGCAATGCCGCCACCCATAATACCTGCGCCTAATACAGCAGCTTGATTAATGTTTTGGGCATTCTTCGAGGCTTTTTTAGCAAGGCCTTTAAGTTGTTGGTCGTTTAAGAAGATACCGACTAAGGCTTGGGCTACCTCAGATTGAGCCAAACCGATGAAGTATTTGCCTTCTAAGGCAAGGGCCTCGGTGCGGCCACAACGGGCGGCTTTTTCCATGGTTTTAACCGCGGTGATCGGCGCGGGGTAGTGAGGGCCTGCTTTAGCGATCACCATGCCTTTGGCACAGTTAAAGCTCATAGTGGCTTCTATTTGGTTTAAAGCTAGTGGTGATAACTTAGCTTGGCGACGACTCTGCCAGTTGATTTTTTCGCTAATGGCGTCTTGCAACATAGCTAAGGCGGCATCACGCAATTTCTCTGCTGGGACTACGGCGTCTAACATGCCAAATTTTTGAGCGGCTGCAGCCTTGTAGTTTTTGCCGGTGGTAATCCACTCCATCGCATTGTCGGCGCCAATGACTCGTGGTAACCGCACTGTGCCGCCAAAACCAGGCATAATACCTAATTGGGTTTCTGGTAGGCCTATACGCGCACCCGGCTCGCCTACACGTAAGTCGGTAGACAGTATAAATTCGCAACCGCCACCTAGGGCGTAACCATTAATCGCAGAAATAGTTGGAACGGCTAAATCTTCTAGGGCATTGAAGATGTCATTCGCTTTGGTTAGCCATGCGGCTAACTCTTGCTCTGGTAGGGCGAATAGGCCCAAAAACTCGGTGATGTCAGCACCAACAATGAAGGCATCTTTGGCTGAACTTACTAACAAACCTTGTAAAGCTGATTGCTGCTGCAATGCAGTAATAGCCTCATCCAGTGAGACTAAAGTGCTTTTGTCGAGCTTATTTACACTTCCTTGCTTGGCATCGAATGTTAGTTCAGCGATACCGTCGGCAATATAGCGAACACTGAGGTTCTCGCCTTGATATATCATTCTGCTCTCCTTGTAGCTGGCGTACATTGCACCAGTTTTGTGTAGGGGTTAGAGATTAATTTTGTAATCAGTTTGTTACTCAAACATTAAAACAAATATAACGACCATTTAAAACACTTGTTTAATTTTTTGTCGGAAGCCGCACAAAACGAATGGGTCACTGCAACTTGTTTCCAGCAAGAAATCGTCAATTAACTGCTCTAGATCCAACAATCTGTTTATTAAATGCGCTATAACTAAATAGCTAATTAATAGTCGTAGAGAGGGTGCTATGCCAACTATTCATCAACTGTTTACTCAGCATATCGAGCAACTACAGCATCGGGTGGCTGATGTATTAGAGCGAGAGAATCTAGAGGCGCTGATTATTCACTCGGGTTATCCCCTTAGAACCTTTCTTGATGACCAGCATTACCCTTTCAAAACAAATCCGCATTTCAAACATTGGTTGCCACTAACCGCTCATCCACATTGTTGGCTAGTGGTTGATGGTCACACTAAACCCACGCTTATTTATCACCAACCGAGTGACTATTGGCATAAAGCCGCGGGGGATCCTGAAGGCTTTTGGGTAGATAGCTTTAATATTAAGTTGATGGCAAACCCGCAAGACATAGAACCGTTCCTGCCCAGTAATAGAAATCGTTGCGCCTATATTGGTGAGCATCCTGAGTTAGCAGAAGCCTTGGCCATTGGTGAGCGTAATCCCGAATCAACACTAAGCTATTTGCATTACTACCGCGCCTATAAAACCGATTACGAAATAGAGTGCATTGGCGAAGCGAACCGAAGAGCAGTAAAAGCACATTTAGTCGCCAAGGACTTGTTCTTTGCTGGCGCTTCTGAGTTTGAAATTAACTTGGCGTATTTGTCTAGCTTAGGAAAAAGTGAGCACTCACTACCGTACTCCAACATTATTGCCCTAAACGAAAACGCAGCCACTCTTCACTACACAGCCCTAAGTGCAAAGAAACTGGCAGAACAACAACACTACTCGTTATTGATTGATGCGGGGGCAGAATATCGTGGCTACGCGGCAGACATCACCCGTACTTACGCTTATCGAAAAGGCTTGTTTGCTGAGCTGGTGGCCGAGATGGACAAATTGCAGTTAGCCCTAATTGCTGATTTAAAACCTGGTCACCCTTATACCGACTTACACCTAAAAGCCCATCGTCAGCTAGCAAAGTTGCTGGTGGACTTTGAGTTTGTTTATTGCAGCGCAGCTGCGGCGGTTGAGAAAGGCATTACTCGATGCTTTTTCCCGCATGGTTTAGGACATCACTTGGGTTTGCAGGTGCACGATGTAGGTGGTTTTATGCTAAATGAAGATGGTGAGGTTCAAGCTGCTCCTAGCAACGATCCATTTTTGCGCTGTACTCGCATCATCGAGCCGCGTCATGTATTAACTATTGAACCTGGTTTGTACTTTATTGAAAGTTTGTTGAGTGAACTGGCTGAATCTGAGCATACCCGCTTGATTAATTGGTCACGGGTTGATGAAATGCGTCGCTTTGGCGGCATTCGCATTGAGGACAGTGTGGTGGTTACCGCGCAAGCTTGCAACAACTTAACCCGAGAGCAGAATTGGAAATAGCACACACTAGCGACTATTTACGACCTATTGAGCAAGTTAGCACTGAAGAAACTATTAAACGTAGTCGTTTTATTAGCTACCTTATTCCGGTGGCTAATCGGCAAATGGCTCAACAGCAGTTGGCAGAAATAAAACAAATACACCCTCAAGCTCGTCATCACTGTTGGGCTTTTGTGGCGGGTCATCCAAACGACAGCCAATGTTTAGGCTTCAGTGATGATGGCGAGCCCTCGGGCACTGCTGGTAAGCCTATGTTGGCTCAATTACAAGGGAGTGGTTTAGGGCAAATACTGGCAGTGGTAGTTCGCTATTCTGGCGGAATAAAATTGGGTACTGGTGGTTTGGTTAAAGCTTATGGTGGTGGCGTTCAACAAGCGTTAAAACTAGTCAATACCGAAACGGTTGTGGCTAGTGGTCAGTGTTGCTTAACCTTTGACTATGCTTTTACTACCCAAGTTGAAATGCTGCTTAGCCGCTTTCAAGCCAGCAAACTGGATACTCAGTTTTCAGATTCTGCGCAAATGCAGGTAAGCCTCCCCTTAAGCGAATATGAGTCCTTTAAACAGCAACTCATTAATGTCTCAAGTGGGCAAATTAGCGTGAGTAAGCTGTTGTCTTAAGTTGTCTTGTGTGGCGCTTTACTTCAAGATATACAGCATAAACTTTATTTAGACAGAGAAACGACACGGATGCAAATCAGAGCGATTATTAGGATCGTTGGGCTTCTAGTAATGCTATTTAGTCTCGCTATGATTGTTCCGGCCTTGGTGGCGGCTGTTTATAAAGATGGTGCGGGTAAAGCCTTTATGGCGGCATTTGCACTGTGTGTTAGTGCCGGCTTTCTGTTGTGGTTCCCCCAACGTCATCAAAAAACCGAATTAAAAGCCAAAGAGGGTTTTTTAATTGTGGTGCTGTTCTGGACAGTACTAGGCAGTGTAGGTGCGTTGCCGTTTATTCTGACCGAAAACCCCAATATGTCGATTACCGACTCCTTCTTTGAGTCCTTCTCTGGGCTTACTACCACCGGTGCTACGGTTATTGTAGGCATAGAAGAACTGCCCAAAGGCATATTGTTTTATCGGCAAATGCTGCAGTGGTTAGGGGGGATGGGAATCATTGTTCTTGCGGTGGCGGTGCTGCCTATTCTTGGTGTTGGTGGCATGCAACTCTATCGCGCCGAGATCCCTGGGCCAGTAAAAGATAAAAAGATGACTCCGCGGATTGCAGAAACCGCCAAAGTGCTGTGGTACATCTATCTGTTTCTCACCATTAGTTGCTCGGTGGCGTTTTGGCTAGCGGGAATGTCTTTGTTCGACGCGATATGCCATGCCTTCTCTACCATCGCTATTGGTGGTTTCTCCACTTACGACGCCAGCCTTGGCCATTTCGATAGCTCATTAATCAATACCATTTGTGCAGTATTTCTTATCATCTCTGGGATTAACTTTTCCTTACACTTTGCTGCCATTAATGGCCGAGCCATTACCTTTAAGTACTATTTTCTCGATCCTGAGTGTCGTGCCTTCTTCTTTATACAAATGAGTCTAACCCTGATTTGTGTGGCAATTTTACTCGCTCAGCAAGTTTATAGTTCGCCTACTGTGGCCTTAGACCAAGCCTTTATTCAGTCTGTCTCCATTTCTACCACTGCCGGTTTTACAACAACCAGTTTCTCTGAGTGGCCGCTGTTCTTGCCTGTACTACTGGTATTTTCTAGTTTTATTGGCGGCTGTGCAGGGTCAACGGGAGGGGGCTTAAAGGTTATCCGAGTATTCTTGTTAAGCCTGCAGGGGATGCGAGAGTTAAAACGCTTAGTCCATCCGCGAGCGGTATTTCAAATTAAGCTGGCCAATAAAGCACTGCCAGACCGCGTGCTTGAAGCAGTTTGGGGCTTTTTCTCTGCTTATACCTTAGTGTTTGTTATTTGTATGTTAGGGCTTATTGCGGCGGGGATGGACGAACTGTCGGCATTTTCAGCTGTAGTCGCTTGTTTAAATAACTTGGGGCCAGGGCTGGGCCAAGTGGCGGTGCATTACTCAGACATTACCGACGCGAGTAAATGGGTGTTGCTTACTGCAATGCTATTTGGACGTTTAGAAGTATTTACCTTATTGGTGTTATTTACACCTGCCTTTTGGAAAAGTTAATCATGAAACTACTGGTACTGTATTCAAGCTGTGAAGGGCAAACCTTAAAGATAGCTAAACATATTGTTGCTCAACAAGCTGACGCTATCGAGAGCGCAGATTACCTCAATATAGAAGAGAGTAAGCTAACTCTTGAATTAGAAGGTTACGACAAAGTACTTATTGGTGCGTCTATTCGTTACGGAAAGTTTAGGCCGCAGTTATTTGCAATGCTTTCTGAGTACCAACAACAGCTCGCCAAACTGCCAGTAGCATTTTTTGGGGTATGTTTAACTGCACGTAAGCCAGAGAAGAATACTCCTGAAACGAGTGTGTATATGAAGAAGCTAAATCAAACGGCAGCTTGGACCCCTAAACTTCAAGCAGTGTTTGCCGGCGCCTTGCTGTATTCTCGATACACATGGTGGCAAGCATTATTAATTCAACTGATTATGAAGATGACCGGCGGAAGCACAGATAAAAGCCAAGATATCGAATTAACCGATTGGGATAAAGTAGATGAATTCGCGACAGAGTTCGCAAATCTGCATGAATAAACAACAATCTGAGCGTTTTTTAAGTGTTCTTGCACAAGCTTTGAACACTTAAACAAAAAACTTCAATTTTCTTCAAAAAACGCTTGCACCAAAATCGCGGATCCCTATAATGCGACTCCACTGACACGGCAAGCGGCGCTGC